>JAKDLC010000424.1 GCA_030453055.1 Nitrosospira sp. | reverse complement strand
AACGGGTTGTCCGCAAGAAACCGAAAGCACTGTTCCAGTCGCTCATGGTATCGGTCGGCTTGATATAGCCCGAATCGCTCGACGCCGGTGCGTACGATGTCAATAATATCGTCTTCGGCTTTGGCGCTGAGGCGATAGCCCGTATAGGTCAGTCCGCTGAAGCCCGCTTCCGAGCTTCCTGGCGGAGCTCATCCATGGTTCTGTTGCCAGGGCCACTGTTGAGGCCCTCGGTAACAAGATCCTGCATATGAGCGATCTTCGCTGCTCTATCCTGATCCCGCCGAATGAGATCGCGTACATAGTCGCTCGCATTGCTATAGCGACCGGATTGAGCCTGCTCTTCAACCCACTTTTTCATTGGCTGTGGCAGTGATACGTTCATGGTCGACATGGCTATTCACCTCTGGCGAGCACCATGACAAAATTTGACAAATCTTGTCAAATTTTCCGGCATCAACTATCTGCCTGGCTGCGGCCCTGCATGGAGAACAGGGCATAACATGGCACTGGCGATTCGTCCTTTGCGTTGGCTATGTCACCATTCGTTATTGGTGACCCAATAGGCGATTGATAACGCTGTTAAAGCCATGGATTCCCGCCTGCGCGGGAATGACGAAGATAGAGGGACTGAAGGTTGGCGCCATGCGGGCACCACTAACCACCGATGACAGAACGTTTGCGTTTTGCCAGAAATGGTAGACGTTTGCGCCATGAAACCCGAAAGGTAGCATACTCGTGCATCCGTCTTAACTGTCATTCCGGGCGTCGCGAAGCGGCGACCCGGAATCTTATCAAAACGTGGCAGCCCATCCAGCAAGATTCCCGCGTGCGCGGGAATGACGGATTACTTAAAGCCCTCAACGGTGCCCGCCTTACAGAACAGAGGTTGCCGTCGGGGGTGAGTAGATACCCCGAAAGTATCGGGGAACCAGGCGTGTGCACCTGTAATATTATCGGTGAGCAACCCAGCGCTGTATCAATCTAAAGAGGGCAGCGAGTTTTGGAACGCGAACACGATCTTGTGGCTGTGGCGATTGCGTCGCGCCGTCTAGAAAAACGAAGGTCCGGCAGATATTGCTTGATCGAAATAACAAGCGTATAAACACATATACACATATGCATGTGGCTTGATATCAATATGACGAACACGCGCTGGAACTTGTCGGTTTCCGCCGAGACCGACCGATCCCTTCGTAGGTACCTGGCCAGCCAGGGCGGCGGCAGAAAAGGAGACTTGTCGCGCTTTGTTGAAGAAGCCGTGCAGGCACACATTCTGGAACTCACTGCGGAGCGGGCCAAGGCGGCCAACGCCGATTACGATGAAGCTTACGTCGCGGATGCCGTTGAAGAAGCGCTGGACTGGGCACGCCATCGCTGATGCGCGTCGTGCTGGATACCAACATCCTGTTTAGCGCCCTAATATCACCTCATGGTGCACCTGACATTATTTACAGGGCCTGGCGATCAGTTCGCTTCGAGATCGTGACTTCACGCTATCAGCTGGACGAGATCCGACGGGCCAGCCGTTATCCCAAGCTTAAAGCGATCCTTCAGCCGGCTCGGGTTGGCACCATGGCTAACAATCTGCAACGCACGGTGGTGCTGGATTGTTTGGACATTCAAGAAGAAACGAATGATCCGGACGATGCCTTTTTATTGGCCATGGCGCGGGTTGGGAAAGCAGATTATCTCGTCACGGGCGACCGTCGCGCTGGTTTGCTACAACGAGAACATATCGGTCGAACGCGCATTGTCACGCCCGCGGTCTTTTGCGACGAAGCCCTGTAATCGAGCCCAGCCCCAGTACGTGGCAGTCATGCTGGACTGCGGCACCGTAGTCATTTACCGGGATCTGCCGTGCTACTTCAACTACGCGTTATCTGACATGACATTCCCTGGTACTACTCGACTCGCCGGCGCATCAATGTCCATGTTGTAATCAATGG
>JAKDLC010000423.1 GCA_030453055.1 Nitrosospira sp. | reverse complement strand
TGATCGGAAACATCAGGCGCTCGCGAAAACGGTCGTAGCGTTTGCCATCATCGCTCTCGATTACCAGCCCGGCCTCGACCAGCGGATTGACCGGCGCCTTCGCCGCGTAGTCAGAAAATACTTGATCCAGGTTTTGCCAACCGGCGGGGGCATAGCCAATGGCAAAACGGGCAGCGGTCTTACCCGTCAAGCCGCGCTTTTTCAAATAGCCGATGGCGCTGTTTGAATGCCTGAGCTGTTCTCTGTAGAACTTTGCGGCAACATTCATTACCTTGATCAAATCCTGGACAGAGCTTTCTGTTTCCAGTGGTTTGTCCTGCGCCCCGCGAGATCGAGGCCCCGATTCCGGCGCTTCAGGACGGAACCCCGATTCCTGAACAGGAACCTGCATGCCGACGCGAGCCGCCAGATCATTTACCGCCTCGACAAAATTCATGCCGCCGTATTCCATCATGAAACCGATGGCGTTACCATGCGCACCACAACCAAAACAGTGATAAAACTGCTTGGTGGAAGTCACCGTGAATGAAGGAGTTTTTTCACTGTGAAACGGGCAGCACGCGGCGTAATTTGCACCTGCCTTCCTGAGCGGCACGTCACGTTCGATAACATCCACGATATCCACGCGGTTGAGCAGATCCTGAATGAATGATTGTGAAATCATTTGTAACGGGTAAAACCTATAATCCTAAATCCGGTAGTAGCGGCCCCACGCGGAAGGTGAGCGTCAAATAATACGAAATATCGTTATTGATCATGACGCCGATCTATTAAATGAGCGGTCAACTACCGGATTTAGGATAACACTTCAAGCGGATTGCAAATCAAGAAAAACCGGACAGACGATCTGATTATAGGATGTTTTCTGAAAATGCAAGAAAACGCATTTTCCATGCCACAATCCGCCACCGGGATTAATCAGGTGAGCTTCACCCTGACCAGAGCAGATACTTTACCCATGTCGGCACGTCCGGAAAGTCTGGCCTTGAGTACCGCCATCACCCGCCCCATGTCCTGCTGCCCTTTAGCTCCGGCTGCGGAAATCGCTTCGGCTACCGCACCTTCCACCTCGGCATCGCTTAACGCTTGGGGCATATAAACACGCAGCACGCTAATTTCGTAGTTCTCCGCATCGGCCAAGTCATGACGATGCGCAGCCTCGTATTGGGCAATCGAGTCTCTACGCTGTTTGAGCATTTTTTCAATCACCCCGACTACCGCGGCGTCATCCAGCTCAATACGCTCATCCACTTCACGCTGCTTGATTGCGGCCAGCAATAACCGGATAGCATCACGTCGCTTGGTGTCACCCGCGCGCATTGCGGCTTTCATGTCTGCAGTGATTTGCTGTTTCAGATTCACGACGAAAAACTATCCGTTTTATTTTACTATGGAAGAACGGACGAGCAACCCACGCCTGTCTCACTGACGTAGCCAAGATCGCCTTCCTGAATTCCATCACCTGACACTTCGCAAGTACTGATTACTGATTCGAGTCGCCACCAAGCCAACCCGCGATTGCCGTGAAAAAACTCTACCAAACTCTACCGATAATGGGAGAAACGACTTGCTCCCAGTCTACAAATATAGACTGGCTCTAATCAATAAAGTTTCGGTGGGAGCAACTGGCTGCGCAGGCGCTTGTAAGTACGTTTAACCGCGGCGGCCAGCTTGCGCTTACGTTCAGCAGTCGGTTTTTCGTAAAATTCCCTGGCGCGCAATTCGGTGAGAAGACCGGTTTTTTCTATGGTACGCTTGAAACGCCGCATGGCAACTTCAAATGGCTCGTTTTCCTTGACTTTAATAGTGGTCATGAAGATGGGGTTCCCTTTCTTAGTGTGTAAGATGGCTGGACAAAACGGTGTATATGCAACGTACAGAAAACTTGGCATTATATAGGAGTGCTAACCCGAATGTTTCATAAATTGACGCGCGTCCTCGCTGGTCTTTTGTTTCG
>JAKDLC010000422.1 GCA_030453055.1 Nitrosospira sp. | reverse complement strand
TGAATAGCTTGCCCGAGCACCTGATCCATCGCATCGGGATCGGCAAACAGCGCCTGCGCCAGCAGTATGCGCAGTTTGAATCCGGGCGCTATTGCGCTCATCAGCCCCCGGTGCTGCGACAGCGGAATCCCTACGCCCTGAAGCAATTCTGCGGCACGGGCCTCGGCGGAATAGCCATCCAGCTCGGCAAAGCGCGCCTCCAATTCGGCGGCGTGCATATAGTCGTCTTCGCTGGCGTCAGGGTTGGCATAAATCGCATCGCGCTCTTCCTTCACACGCCATAATTCGTCGTGCCCCATCATCACGGTATCGATTACCGGACAATTCTCGAAGGCGAACTGATCCTGGCGCAATTTGCCCACGCGCTCGCCGGCATCGACCCTGACAATGCCGGCGGAGGGCTCCACATCGCCGCCGAGGATTTTCAAGAACGTGGACTTGCCCGAGCCATTGGCGCCGATCAGACCGTAGCGATTGCCATCGCCGAACTTGACGGAGACGTTTTCGAACAGGGGCTTGGCCCCGAACTGTATGGTGATATTGGCGGTGGTTATCAAAGCTTGTTTCCTGAGGGCTGACCCGGATAGAAAAAATTTCCTATTTTATACGTTTTCTCAGTGAATTTCGAACATCGCTCCGGACCGCGCCGGAGACGGGGCAGGCCGCGATCTTCGTCGCGCGCCTTGTGATCCGCGACGTTGTCAAGAACACGTTCCAGAAAGGACATCTAGGCATTCTCGCGATCCTGTATCATTGCGTTTTTAAAATGACGCACGTGTTTCATGAAAATTACTTTCCTGGAGTTCGAGCAGCCGATTGCCGAGCTTGAAGCCAAAATCGAGGAGCTGCGTTTCGCCCAGGACGATTCGGCGGTGGATATTTCGGCGGAAATCGTGCGTTTGCAGAAGAAAAGCCAGTCGCTCACGAACGGAATATACGCGAAGCTCACACCGTGGCAGATTTCGCAGGTTGCGCGGCATCCGCAGCGCCCTTATACGCTCGATTATATCCAGCATCTGTTTGCCGATTTCGAAGAGCTCCATGGCGATCGGGGCTTTGCCGATGATCATGCCATCATTGGCGGGTTGGCGCGATTCATGAATCAGACGGTCATGGTCATCGGTCACCAGAAGGGGCGCGACACCAAGGAAAAAATCCATCGCAATTTCGGCATGCCCAAGCCCGAGGGCTATCGCAAGGCGTTGCGCCTGATGCGTCTTGCCGAAAAATTTTCCATTCCACTCATCACCTTCATCGATACTCCAGGCGCATACCCGGGCATCGGCGCCGAGGAGCGCGGTCAGTCGGAGGCCATAGGCAGAAATCTCTACGTTCTGGCGGAATTGAAAGTGCCGGTGATCTGTACCGTCATCGGTGAGGGCGGCTCCGGCGGCGCGCTGGCGGTGGCGGTAGGGGATGTGGTGCAGATGCTGCAATATGCGACTTATTCCGTTATTTCTCCCGAAGGTTGCGCCTCGATCCTGTGGAAAAGTGCGGACAAAGCACCGGAGGCCGCCGAGATCATGGGTATTACCGCGCATCGGCTGAAAACCATGGGGCTGATCGACAAGATTATCAGCGAGCCCTCCGGCGGGGCGCATCGCGATTACCTTGCCATCATGCAATCCGTCAGGAAAGCATTGCAGGAATCGCTCCGGCACTTTCAAAGCTACTCCACGGAGATGCTGCTGGAGAAACGCTTCGAGCGGCTGATGGGATATGGCAAGTTCAAGGAAGTCAAACTCAAATAGCATTTCCGGCAAGGCCGAAAAGGTGTTGCGTGAACAGATTCGGCGCGGCGATCACCTGGTCGTGGCGTTGAGCGGCGGCGTGGATTCGGTCGTACTGCTGGATTTGCTTGTCCCGCTGTCGATTCAAATCCAATTCGCCCTCTCCGCCATTCACGTCAATCACGGTATCAGCGCCAATGCGGTCAAATGGAGCAGGTTCTGCCGTGAGCTA
>JAKDLC010000002.1 GCA_030453055.1 Nitrosospira sp. | reverse complement strand
GGCAGGAAGACTCGGGAGAGAGGGGCAATGCGCTTGTTGCGGCCGGACACCGGAAGGCAGACGCGGATCAGGAACCCGTCGATAGTTCGCCGGCGGATTACCAGACCATCCTCACCCGGTCCCAACTGGATGAATGGGTCATGCGTATCCATGCCGCGCCACTGGTTTCGGTGGATACCGAAACTACCGGGCTCGATCCGATGCAGGCGCAGGTCGTCGGCATCGCATTTTCGGTTGAGTCTCATCAGGCGGCTTACCTGCCGCTGGCGCACCGGTATGCCGGCGCCCCGCGTCAACTGGAAATCGATTTGGTGATCGATAAACTCAGACCGTGGCTGGAAGACCCGACCAAACCGAAGTTGGGGCAGAATCTAAAATATGACAAACATATTTTTGCCAATCATGGCGTTAGTCTGAACGGTATCGTCCATGACACGCTATTGCAGTCCTATGTGCTGGAGTCCCACCGTCCGCACGACATGGACAATCTTGCATTGCGTCATCTTGGCGTCAAAGCCATGGGCTATGATGAGGTCACCGGCAAGGGGGCGGGCCGCATAAGTTTTGATCAAGTGGATATCGAACGCGCGACGCGATATGCGGCGGAGGACGCTGATATCACGCTGCAACTGCATCGACGCTTGTACCCGGAAATTGCGGAAGAAGTCAAGCTTGAATATGTTTATCACGCACTTGAAATCCCGGTACTGAACATATTGTTCGAAATGGAGCGCAACGGCGTATTGCTGGACTTGAGACTGCTGGAAATCCAAAGCCGCGAACTCGGCGAGAAAATGCTGGCGCTGGAAGGCCGGGCGCACGCAATGGCCGGGCAGCCATTCAATTTGAATTCACCGAGGCAAATTCAGGAAGTACTCTTCAGCCAACTCAAGCTTCCCGTCATCAAAAAAACGCCGGGCGGCACGCCGTCCACCGACGAAGACGTGCTGCAACGACTCGCGCTGGACTACCCCCTGGCAAGGACCCTGCTCGATTACCGCAGCCTTGCCAAGCTCAAATCGACTTACACCGACAAGCTGCCCCGCAGGGTGGACGCCGCCACCGGACGGGTACACACCAATTATGCGCAGGCGGTGGCGGTCACGGGGAGACTGGCCAGCAACGAGCCGAACCTGCAAAATATTCCGGTACGCACCGCCGAAGGCCGCCGTATCCGCGAAGCATTCATCGCATCGCCGGGACATGGCATTGTCTCCGCCGATTATTCGCAAATCGAGCTACGCATCATGGCGCACATCTCACAGGATGCGGGATTGCTCAAAGCCTTCGCGGACGGTGAGGACATACATCGCGCCACTGCCGCTGAGGTGTTTGGCATTTCGCTGGACGCGGTGAACAACGAGCAGCGCCGCTACGCAAAGATCATCAACTTTGGCCTGATTTACGGCATGTCGGAATTTGGTCTTGCCTCGCAACTCAATATCGAGCGCGCCGCTGCCCGTGCGTACATGGACCGTTACTTTGCCCGCTATCCAGGCGTGGCGAATTACATGCAGCGCACCCGGGAAACCGCCAAAAAAACCGGATATGTCGAAACCGTGTTTGGACGCAGGCTATGGCTACCAGAGATCAACAGTCACAACGGCGGTCGTAGGCAAGGTGCGGAGCGCGCCGCAATCAACGCGCCCATGCAAGGCACGGCCGCCGACATCATCAAGCTTGCCATGATTGCGGTACACGGCTGGTTGACGAAAGAAAATCTGCGCAGCAAACTTATCATGCAAGTCCATGACGAACTGGTAATGGAGGCGCCGGACGATGAAATCGAAATAATAAAGGAGGAGTTGCCGCGGTTGATGGGTAGTGTGGCGAAACTCGACGTCCCCTTGCTGGTGGAGGTGGGCGCGGGGCCGAATTGGGAGCAAGCGCACTAATCGGGGGTAAACCCAACATACGCACTACCAAGGTCAAGCAGATTGACGCGCTGGGCATGCGGGGAGTCGAGATCATTGCAGCGATGGCCGAGTACATGTCAGACTTCCACCATCTAATAGTGAGTGCGTCACGCCCGGAGATGGAAAAAGATCAATTTGACCTTGGTAGTGCGTATGTTGGGTTTACCCCTTCAGAATGAATCGGCGGTGGGGGCATTAGCGGGGTATCTTTTTTTGACGCCGTTTTAAGAAAATATTAGCGAGCTGGAAGCGGTTGATTATATGTTGGTCGCTGATGCAGGAACTCAGCAGTAATGAATCTTGAGATTGTGAATTGCTGGCCTGTCGCTAAGCAGCGATACGACGCCACCCTAACGTTCGCCATTCGAGAAGAGAACTTGCGGCGAAGCTGGCGGGAACCGGCATCGGCGCGTCGATACTGCTAATTCTCTTGTTATCTCCCGCCAGCAGGCTACGCTCGGCGACCTGTGCACAATAAAACCGCCCATGATATTCTTGCCGATCTTGTTTATTAAACATTGACTTAAGCCGCGCGGGTAGCGCATTTACAATAGCTGCGGAAGCTGCTTGCACGCGAGCATACCCTTGCCCAGAACAATGTTCAGCCGCCTTTACCATCGCGTCGCGGGAATCATCATTTAGATTGGGTCGATACCGGACCGATACCCGTCCTTCATTTAACCAGTTGGCAATAGGCCTTCTTGCAACACCTCCGGCAACCAGCGAATCGATAACCTCGCCTTCACCCACATAAACTCCCACATGAGTCCAGATTTTGTCCCACTCAGCGAAGGTTTTCCCTTGCCAGCTCTGTATCTTACTCTGGGAAAAATCAGGTTGATGGGGACAGAATAAGACGAAGTCTCCCAGCCCCCAATCTGTGAAATTAGGCAGGTAGGAATTGGTCCAGTTCGCGTACGCCTTTGGTTTCCGCTAGAATTCTTCATCAATTAGCCCAAACTGGCTGGATGCACTGATTTCTGTTCCACGGACACCCAGTTTCAATTAGATGTCTCGTCGGACTTTACCTCGATTACCTGGTCAACGGTACCAAACTCTGTCGAGCGAAATGTAATCTCCACATTTTCCCTTAGCCTGGCCCAGATCTCGTCCCCAATAAAGCGTCGGGCAAGTCCGTAAATCTGATTATCCGAAACGCTCACATAAGCAGTGCTTTCGTTCAATCCAAATACAACTCCATCAAGTGTCGCGGCGACGCTTGAACTAGTATTGCTTCTCTGGCGAGTCGTCGTTGAAGGCATCGACACAGGCATAGTATGCTCCCAATTAGTAAAGTACGGAATCTGTTCAAAGATCCACTCAGGTAGACTACTAGGGTAATCAGGCTTTGTCCAATTTCTGTCGGGATGCTTATTGCGCGGTAAAAATACAGGCAAGCTAATGCACACCTTATTATTGATAAAATAGGTTATCGATAATTGCGCGATGGAAAAATCTCAGAAAATTCTATCTGTCATTTACCCTTGATAACCTATTTTATCATGGGTAAAATGCTCCCATGAGGGGCGACCGGCGCCAAACTCAACGCAAAAGATGGGTGGGCAGTCATGAGCAATCGCTTCCTGAGGTGGGTCGACACATGGATCGAGGAAAACATCACTCCCGGCGCCAATTCCGACATAGAGAGTCATGAAGTAAAGGCAAAGCGGCTGTCGGAGAAACTGTTCGACGAGGCAGCTGCAGCCAACTTCACAAACTTCGAGACCGAGGAGGAGCGGGAGCGCGTTACGCCCCTGGTACTGGCCGCGGTCTCGGACAGCAGAGACTTTGACATCGATGCCTATCATCTCAAGTCGCAACTTGCGCGGGAGAATGAAGATGGCGACTGAGCTCGCCACTAAGTTCGCCGTTGAAATATGCGAATCCAGGCACGACACGGAGTCCTAACTCTTCGGGAAGACTTCGATCAACAATTTCCTTTGTTAGGCCTTCATACATTGCGCCGATTGTTGGACCATGGGTCAGTTCTTCCCCATCAAGCTTTGCGCGTTCCGCATCTGTGAACGCTTTCAGAAGATCAGCAGCAGTCTCAATCACTAGCAGAACCACTCGTTAGTAATACTATCCAGCGTTTACACCAAGGCGTCCGCTAATGCCAGAAAGAACGACCATGGAATCTGCCATTGCTCCAGGAGTGCAGCAATACAGTATGGCCATTGCTATGGGTTTTCCAGGGCGGGATTGAAAACCCGCTCGCAGCTGACGTAAAAGTTGTTCACGTCCACCAGCGCGAAAAGCTGCTGGCTGGCGCTTGCACCCGATGCAGGCATGGGAATGAGGCACACTGAATACTTAACATTTTGCTACGTCACATTTCTAAACGTGCCAACTCAACCAAGTCATCAGCGGTCGAACCAACGCCGCCGCATACGATAACTAATACGGTTTTATACCCTGATAACGCTGCAACTTTTTCGTACACCGCAGCGAGCGCAACACCGCAAGCAGGCTCAACGACAATTCCATGATCTTGCAAAAACTGCAAAGAAGCAGAAACGGCCAACTTGTCCGGCAACACAACGCTTTCGATACGGTGATTTTTGGAGTACGCCAATGCTTGTTCACAAACAATGCGCGCTCCTAACGTCGTCGCAATACTCGATATGTATGCAAGCTCGACAAGAAATCCCGCGTTTAATGATTTCCCATAGGAGTCGGCACCTTCAGTTTCAACAGCGATGACGGGCACGTCGGCCCCTCCATTCCGATTCAATCCTTCTATAACACCGCAAAGGAGGCCGCCACCGCCGACTGACAGAACGATTGCGTCAGGCTTTAGACCAGCACGGAATATTTCATCAATTAGACTGGCATGACCTCTCCACACCAGAGGGTCATCGAAAGGATGTATATATGCATCGGTAGATTGCATGAGTGACAGCGCAAATTTGTGCGCTTCGTCCAAAGACTTCCCATGGACTATAACTTCCGCATTCTCTAAACACATCAAGTTCACCGCCCGCTTTGAAGCTGTCTCAGGTACCACGATGATTACAGGTACCGAAAGACGCCGTCCAGCAAAAGCAACCGCTAGCCCCGCATTCCCGCCCGATGATGCAATGAAACGTTTTGCTCCTCGTTTTAGATATTCTTCACATGCATAGCCGATTCCTCGGGTTTTGAAAGAGCCAGATGGTTGGGCGGACTCCATTTTCAGCCAAATGGATTGACCCGCTTTATGGCTGATCAAACGGGATTCAATTAGTGGTGTTTCAATATGTAGCGGCATTCTAAAGAGATATAATTGAAATCTTGAGTGAAGAAACAAATTGTAGCTGACGGTGTACAAGACGCTTGCTTATCGCAAATGAAGAAAGCAGCTTTCGCGCTCTCCAGAACGTCGCTAAGGAAAATAGAAACTAAATCCGGCCTTCTTCAATAGCTTTGTAATAAGTGCGCCTGCCAATGCCCACTTCAATGACGGCTTTGCTAACACTTGTGCCACCCTGGGGTTGTAAGCCGGAACCGCCGAAATTTCCGTCGGCTGCAAGTGGAGGCTTGAGGTGCAGTGGAACGGCAAGATAGCTGAGTCATTGTCATGCGCACTGAGGGCAGTTTTCGGTCACTTTGATTTTATCCCCAACGATCTTATGAATGGCATCGACGCGGCCATTTCAATTACGCGCGGCTATCGCCCAGGTTGGCGGCAAAAATGCCTTCATTCCAGGCGCGGTGCATTTTGTTGCGCAAACATTCGTTTGCGCAACTGATTCAACTGAACGCGCGCTTGAAACTCTTTGGATCAAAATGGCGGCTGGTGGCACGGATGTTATTTTATCCTAATTACATCCCATGTCCTGCTCCGCTTCAATGTCTTATTAGGGTCACTGTCTGGCAGCGTGCAATACGCGTAGCACTCGCACCAGGTCGTCGGCAACGTCGTAAATCAGGATGTAGTTTCGATGTGCGACAAGCTCGCGCGTGCCTTGCAGTCGGCCAGGCCGGCCAAGGTCAGGATGATCCACCAGGCGGGCGGCCTTCTCGGATAGCAGCTCATCGAGGTCGAGCGCGGCACTCGGGTTGTCAACTGCGATGTACTCACGAATTGCTTTTCGGTCTTCTCGCGCCGGCCACGTCCAAACCAACTTCACGAATTAGCGCCGGGCCATCTTGCGCCGTATCTCTGCGCGCCAGGCTACTGCTTCCGCTTCGATCTCTTCGGCTGAAACCACATCGCCGGCATTGGCCGCGTCGAGGCCGATTTGCACCTCACGTCGGAACCAGGAGTCATGCTCTGCGGCCTCTTGCTGTTGCTTCACGAAGTCACGCATGAAGTCGCGCAAGAGCTGCGCACCGGTGCGGTCGCGGGACTTCGCGGCCGTGAAAAACTGGTCTTTCAATTCTTCATCGACGCGGAAGGTAAAAGTTGCTTCGCTCATGGTGTCGTCCTCATGTGTTACATGATAAGTACACTGTAGCACAGCGGCCAATCGTCGCACAAGTCCTAAGTCCTGCGACAGGCGGGGCATATGGCTATTAATGGCCAATCCAACCGCCGCATGGCCACTCCGAACTGGGCGAGATTGTTCTTGTCCACCTTGCCGCCCGCCTCAGGTGTATGCCAGTAGTGGCTGCCCCGATCCGAGTAGAAACTGGCAAACAGCCCACAACGTGACTCGATCACCTCCCGCACACCCGTAACGCTGCTTGCCGTGCCTCCCTCTTCTACAGTTCACTCAGTTTTCTTGCCCAATGGTGTGAACTACCGCAGGCTTCCATACCGATCAGACAAGGCTCCAAATTAGCAAAGTAACCCGACATCTCTGAACGCTTTAGTTATTTACGCATTAACAACCCTGCCACCTTTCTCCACGCTGTGAATCTGCAATACTGCTTTTGCCAAATCAATACCTATCGTTGTAATCTTCATGTTGGACGCTTCTATTTGGTTAGTGGGTCATTGCACCCACTACTTTGGCACTTCGATGCCATTTAGGGTAGTGGGCGTCCATTCCATTACTACATCCAAGTGTTTTATACTTGCTAACAGGGTAAAAATTACCGTAGAATCACACCCTTTTCGGTTTCAGACCTCCATAGGCATACACATGGTCATTATTCGACTGGCGCGAAGCGGCGCCAAGAAACGCCCATTTTTCAATATGGTAGTAGCGGATTCCCGAAATGCCCGTGACGGCAAGTTCATCGAGCGCATTGGCTTTTACAATCCCAGGGCGACTGGAGGCGAAGAAGCATTGCGTGTTCAACTGGATCGCATCACGCATTGGCGATCGCAGGGCGCGCAGCTATCCGACACCGTCACAAGGCTGGTCAAACAGTTCGGTGCAAAACAAAAAGCCGCGGGAAGCAGCTAAATCAGCCTACGCGGTCGAACCAATGGTGGTGATGGGGCGCGTTATCGGTCCTTTCGGCGTATCAGGCCGGGTCAAGGTTTTTCCCTATACCGAATACGTAGACGGCTTGCTGGATCATCCCGTGTGGTGGCTCGGCAAAAACGATGGCGATGCCGATTGGAACGAGGTAAAAGTCGCCGGCTGTGAAATTCATGGGAGGTTATTGACCGCTGCGCTTGAGCCATACATTGACCGTACGGCGGCAATGCGATTGAAGGGCATGCAGATCGCGGTTCCTCGCAGCCGATTACCGGCTTTGTCAAAAACGGGGAAAGATGGCTACTACTGGGCGGATTTGATCGGCCTTGAAGTCGTTAATCTGCAGGGTGAAGAATTGGGGAAAGTGGCCGGACTACTGGAAACCGGCGCCAACGATGTGCTTCAAGTGCAAAGCCGGAAAGAAGGTGAGGAGGAAAGATTGATCCCCTTCATCAGTCAGGTAATTATTGCAGTAGATTTGAAGGCTTGCCGGATCACGGTGGATTGGGGCTTGGACTATTAGTGGCTTTCGAGTTCGACGTTATTACGCTGTTCCCGGAAATGTTCGACGCCATCACCGGGTACGGCATTACCGGCAGAGCGAAGGAAAGCGGGTTTTACCGCCTGCATACCTGGAATCCGCGCGACTTCACGGAGGATAATCACCGAACGGTAGATGACCGCCCCTACGGCGGCGGCCCCGGCATGTTGATGCTGGCGCAGCCGCTGGAAGACGCCATTACCGCAGCCCGGAACCGGCAGATAGCCAATGGCATTTGCGGGACAAAAGTGGTGTATCTTTCTCCTCAGGGCCGCCTCCTGGACCATGATGGGGTGATGGAGTTATGCGAACTACCGGCCCTGGTGCTTCTCTCGGGGCGCTACGAGGGTGTCGATGAGCGCCTGATAGCGCGCCAGGTGGATGATGAAATCTCTATCGGCGATTATGTACTCTCTGGCGGCGAACTTGCCGCAATGGTGCTGATGGACTGTATGGTGCGGCAAATGCCGGGCGTTTTGGGTGATTCGAAATCGGCCAGCCAGGATTCATTCGTCAGTGGATTGCTGGATTTTCCCCAGTACACACGACCCGAAGTCTATCAGGGAGCCATCGTGCCGGAAGTTTTACTATCCGGCAATCATGCCAGAATCAATCGCTGGCGTTTGCAGCAGTCGCTGGGCAGGACATGGCTGAGACGGCCGGATTTGCTGGCGTTGAAAATTGAGCATGGCTTGACGGGAGAGGAGAAGAAACTGCTGGAAGAATTCAAGGACGCCTGCGAAGACGACTGAAACCAACTGAAAAGTGAAATAAAGTAATAAATAAGGAGTGGCAAATGAACCTGATTGAACAACTTGAAAGCGAAGAAATTAACCGCCTTGGCAAGACAATCCCGGATTTCGCTCCCGGAGACACCGTGATTGTCAACGTCAAAGTGGTTGAAGGCGATCGTAAACGCGCACAGGCCTATGAAGGGGTTGTCATCGCCAAGCGCAACCGGGGGCTCAATTCGGCCTTTACCGTGCGTAAAATATCCAGTGGCGAGGGCGTGGAGAGAACGTTTCAGACCTATTCGCCGCTTATCGCCAGTATAGAGATCAAGCGTCGTGGCGATGTCCGGCGCGCCAAGCTTTATTACCTGCGGGATCGTTCCGGTAAATCGGCGCGCATACGTGAAAAGCTTCCCGCCCGCGCCGCGGTAAAGAAGGGACCACAGAAAGCAGAGCCAGAGTTACCCAAGGTTAGTTGAACCTGTGGAATGAAGTTCGCGCACTACGTCAGTGCTCCTTTCCCAACTCATTCGCGCTCATTTCTTTTGCGGTTGTGGCTTATGCTCAATTTCCTTAAGCCAGATATCGTAAATCTCGTCTGACCACAGTGACTTGATCCAGACAATCACGTCATCGATTTCCTGATTGGTCAACTTGCCTTCCCACGCCGGCATGCCGGGGCTCCCTGCCCGGATCATTCTCTCCAGTGTCTCGGTTGAGTGATGCCAGGCGTGGGCGCTGTCGTCCAGTGGCGGTGGAGGATATCGGCCGTCAGCCCCAGGATTTCGCCAACTTGGCGTGGCCTCCCCATTGGGTCCATGACAGCCTGCGCAATTTGCGCGATAAACAGCTTCCCCGCGCTTGATTTTTTCCGGATCCAGTTTACGCGCCGCCAGATTTTTTGGTGGTTTCGCTGCTGCGACAGACGGCGCCGGTTCGGCGGTGGGTAGGGTTGATTCGGCAGTAGGGGAGGCCGGCGCAGCGGCGTGAGGCGCGGGTTCGGCGGCAGGCGGCGCCGAGGTGGCGGCAGGGGGCTTCGATTCACCGCAACCGGCAATAAATCCCGCCGCCAGACTTACCAGAAGGAAATAGCGCAGGCTCATGACTGGTTGCCTATCGTATCCATTGGCATGAATGCGACGGTTAACGATTTCGTTTTGCTGGACCCGGTGACAGGACTAATAGAAAATTTCATCCTCTTCACTTCAACTTCATCACAGATTCTTTTGGATCAGAGGGAAGATGGCGGCTGTATACTGTCGTATCGCCTTGTTTGTTGATTAACAGCACGTCATAAGGATCGCTGCGCGCGCCTTCCATTCCGGGAGAGCCATGGGGCATGCCCGGAGCGGTCAAGCCAATAGCGCGCGGGCGCTCGCTGAGGAACCGCTTGACATCCTGCGCCGGCACGTGGCCCTCGATCGCATAGCCGTCAACCAGGGCGGTGTGGCAGGAGCCGAGCGTGGTGGGGATGCCTGCCTGCTCGCGTGCCTCCTTGTTGCCTACATCGTGGGTGTTGACGGTAAAGCCATGCGCGCGCATATGGTCGACCCATTTTGCGCAGCATTTACAGGTGGAGCTTTTATAAACGTCGATTGTCGTTCCCGCGGCATTCGCAGCGACGCTCAGCAAGGCGCTGACCAGAAGGGTTCCGGTTAATAACATGTGCATTGGTTTGTTCATTTGGCCTCCACTTCGATTGTTCCTTTCATACCTTTGAAATTCATGCCTTTGAAGTGACCTGGCAGCGGGCAGGCGAAGTCGACTACGCCGGCTTCAGTGAAAAGCCATACCAGTTCCCTCGTCTCGCCCGGTTTGACGGTGATCATGTTGGGTTCGTCGGGGTGTTCCCTGTCGGGAAATTTTTTCATCATTTTGCCATGCCTATCAATTTCCTCCGCAGTGTCGATCATTATCTCATGCTTTTTCTTGCCGGCGTTCCTGAGTACAAGTTTTACCGTTTCACCCTGCTTCACCTTTATTTCGGAGGGCTTGAAGCGGTTTTCCACCATTGTGATTTCAATGGTGCGCGATACGCTGCCCGGGTCACCGGGACTGCCCGCAGATGCGGCTCTCGCTCTGCTGTCATCCTGGGCAAAGGCGCCGGTTGAGATCGCACTCAAGGTTAAAGCAGATGCAATCAGAAGCTTTTTCATGCGATCCTCCTTTCTGCAAACCCACATTCCCCACATTCAACACACATCAAACCCTGATCAAATGATGGGTTGCGCTTCACTCCACCCGTCCTACTAAAAACCGTATAGAGGCCTATTGATAATTGTCTCGTTTCCAATATATCAGAAAGATGGAATGTTTCGCAGTTATAGACTGACAAGCGGCTTTGTAGTTCCTATGCTTCATGCGTTGCATGGCAAGTTCAAATGGATGAAAATCGCGATCTCCGATTCGGTTGCTGCATAATGCAACGCATACACCTTAAACCCATAGTCGCGTTCACCTTGGCATTGATGCTTCTCATGATTCAGAGTGAGGCGCACGCCATTCGTCCGTTTGTCACAGACGACGCGCGCGTGGTGGGCGCCCGGCTCGGCCAAGTCGAGTCATGGTTCGTCCTGGACAGACAAGAGAGCGCGCACAATACGCTTTTCGCGATAGGGGCCACGAATTGGCTCGAAATCACCTCTGGTTTCACTCACGGTGGCGGGTACCGAGGCGCTGCAAACGACTATGGCATTACGGGCGGAATTTTGCAGGCGAAAGCGCTCATTCGCGAGACCAGGTCAAATGAATGGCCGGGAGTGGCTTTCGCGGCGGGTGTCGTGCCTCCGTTCGGCTCGGGTTCGGTAACGCCGGATGCGGCGGGTGTGTTTGGTTATACTGCGCTGTCGCAATCCTTCTTCAACGACGACTTGCTTTTACACGTCAATCTCGGGGTCGCCACCATCAAGGAAGAAATGAAGTGGAAGCAAACGCTGACAGCCGGTTTTGGCTTTCAGGCCAAGGTCATTGGAAACTTTCACGCCGTCGGGGAAGTTTATCATGGCGATCCCTATGACCCGAGGATGAGAGACATGGCTAGCCAAGTCGGGTTCAGGCACATCTTCGGTCCCAGTTTTCAGCTGGATGGGACTGTTGGTTCAACGCTCGATAACAATCCCCATTCGCAACAGTGGTTTTCCATTGGCGTTCGCATTGTGAGTCCCGAGCTCTGGTAGCCTGCGGAATATAACTCATCATCATAATCCTTCATGCCGGGCGATATACACTCCGCAACAGGGTAAGTACAATATGCTCGCTATGGGGAGTAGTTCTCTTATCATATAGCCGATCGCAGGATTGCAAGGTTGACGGCGCGATCTTGCAATTGGTTACGCATATTATGCGGCGGAATGAACGTTTCAGGTTCTGAAGACGTATTTTAAAAGACTCCGATGAGAATAAGCCATATAAATGTTTCTTGCGATCGGTGCCTGCTACGCCTGCTGCCATGTTTCGTGTTCTTACTTATGCTCGCGGGCTGTGTATCGCCGATCGCGCTCAACCGGGCAGTCGTAGCCTATGACGTTGCCATCGTTAATGCGGCGTCCAAACAGTTGTTGATGAATATCGCGCGCGCCCATCATAATCAGCCTATTCATTTTAGCGGGGTCTCGAATGTTGCGGCCAGCTTCGATTTCCGGTTCAACGCGGGGGGTGTGCCTGCGCCGGGCGGACTCGCCGGGGCAGTACTAATGCCGATATTCGGCGCCACTGCCGCGGAAAACCCCACCATCAGCATTGTCCCGATAGCAGGGGAGGAATTTACCAAACGGCTCCTCCCTCCGCTTGCGCAAAGCCGGCTTCCCCTTTTGCTCCGGCAGCGTTTCGACGTCGATCTTTTGCTGAGACTGATGGCGCAGGACGTGAGCATTCATTACCCAACCCAGCGGGTCGTCTATCGTAATGCGCCTTCCGATTCCGCTGGCTACGAGATGTTTCGCCGCGTGGTGCTTCATCTTTCGGCCATTCAAGATCAGAACCAGCTTTACGTCGAACCGTTGGCTTTAGAACGGAGCTGGACGATTCCGGCCGAATCGTTTACGGCAGCAGACTTTCAAGAGCTGGAGAAAGAGTTTTTGGTGTTCTATAACAAGCAGGACAATACCTACACGCTGCGCAAACAAATACGGGCGCCCACCCTTATCACCAACTACGATCCCGATACACTATCCATGGAGGAACGCGTACGCTTGAACGCCGAAACATTTGATTGGCTCGCCAGCGATATTGCCTACGATATCCGTCCCGGATATCCGGGCGGGGAGTGGCCTATCCGAGGCGCCTTCCGGCTCAGAAGCTTTTATACAATTCTCAACTTTCTCGGCCGTTCTCTCGGCGATGAGCCTGAGTATCATGTCGAGAAGGACCCGCGCACTCCGCCCATCAAGGACAACGAAAATCCGGTCGAGACAATGGGAATCGTTGTGGCGGAGTCGGATCCGACGGACAGCGACCTTTCGGTAAGCTCGTACGGACGTTATTATGCGATAAACACGTTGGGTCCATCCGCTCGCTGGAATCGCAACGCCTTCCAGATGTTGTACCTATTATTTCAAATGACGATTACCGAGATACCACGTCATGGCGTGCCAAGTATTACCATTGCCAAATGATTTGCGTGCGAATCGAGCTGGGGTCGAAACTCATCCGACACATCAGAACAAGCCGGATATTTCCCTCTCCACCCCTGCCAGGACGAACAGCAGCAATTGAATGATCACCAGCACAAACAGTGGCGACAAGTCCACATTGGCGATGGGAGGAATGCGCTCGCGGAAAATTCCCAAAAATGGCCTGGTAAAGCTGTCGAGCGTTGGGGCGAGCGGGTTGTAGGGGCTTACCCAGGAAAGTATCGCCTGTATGATTACCGCAACCAGGATAATGTAGAGCGTCATTTTGATGATTTCCATCAATCCGAGCAGGGCCAGCCCCGTAACTGCGATGCCGACAGAGGAACCGAAATTGTAGCTCTGGAGCACAAGCACGCCTGCCAGCAGAATGCATTGCGCAAGCCATGCCAGCAGCAACGTGGAAAGATCCATTCCCTTGAATCCGGGAATCACCCGGCGCGCGGGCCGTACGATAAAATCGGTCAGCGCCACGAGAAATGGCGACAGCGGGTTGCGATACGGCGCACGCAGCAACTGCATATAAAAACGCAGCAGCAGTGCCAGGGAAAACAACCCCAGCAGTGTGTCAAGCAGGAATATCAGTATCTGGTTCAGCATAAACCTGAATCCGGCAGTAGCGGAGCCACCTTACAGGTGAAGGTCAAGTGACACAAAAAGTCTTTGCGGATCATTGCGCTAAACAAAAAAATGAGCGGTCAACTGCCGGATTCAGGTTAAATATTCTTTGAAATCAGGTTCTGCCAAGCTCATCGCCCAATTCACGCGAACGCTGGCTTGCCGCGTGAATCGCACGTATGACGGCATTCCCGGCTCCGTCCTGTTCCAGAGCCTGTATCGCGCGCTCAGTGGTCCCGCCTTGTGAGGTTACTCGCGCGCGGAGTACGGCAACGTTTTCATCGCTCTGACTTGCGAGCCCGGCCGCGCCGACGAAGGTTTCCACGCTCAACAATCTCGCCTGAGCGGCAGTCAGCCCTAGCTCCTGCCCTGCCTTCTGCATTGCTTCGATGAAATAGAATACATAAGCCGGGCCGCTTCCGGAGAGGGCCGTCACCGCATCCAGCAGTTCCTCGCGCTCAAACCATAGCACGGAACCTACCGCGGCGAGTATGGCCTCCGCGTTGTGCTTTTCCTCCGCGCTCACACCAGGCAGGGCATAAAGACCCGTAACCGCCGCCCGAATCAAGGCCGGCGTGTTGGGCATGGCCCGCACCACGCATTCGTAATCGCCCATCCATCGGCGTATATCAGTGGCGCGAATTCCGGCGGCGATAGAGACGACCAGATGGTTTTTGAGCAGCGGCGCAAGCTCCCGCGCCACAGCCGAGAGTTGTTGCGGCTTTACCGCCAGCACGATGATGTCACTATCGGCCACGCCTTTGGCAAGGTCCGCCACCGCGTCCACTTTAAACTCATGTTTTATTTTCTCGCGCCCCTCGGCGTTGATTTCCACTACGCGTATTTGCGCAGGCGTATAACCCTGCTGCAACAGCCCGCCGATCAAGGCGAAAGCCATGTTGCCGCCGCCGATGAAGGTAATGTTCATGTATATCCTATGATGTGAAATCTCTCATGCGGCTCTTTTGTTGACCGGATTATAAGGAATGCCGTATGAGGGGCCAAGCATACTGGAACTGTTTCTTCCGGTGGATGTGGATGAAACGACGGTGCGCTCAGACAAAGGTAGCCGGCGAGACCGAGAACCGTTGTGCCAGAGTACGCACCTGACGGATGTTAAAGTCGCGCTTTCCAGAAAGAATTTCCGAGACGACCCCTTGGCTGCCGATTTCCGGCAGGTCGCCTTGTTTGAGCCCATGCTGTTCCATCAGGAACTTCAATGCCTTCACACCAGTGACACCAGTAGCTTCGGACACCGGATAACGCTCAGACTCGTAGTCCTCGATCAGGTCGCCGACGATGTCTACAAGACCCATGGCCGGATGATTTTCTTTCCCCCCCGTTTCGTCAAGCAGCGCTGCGAGCACTGCCTCCATTCTTTGGTAATGCGCGTCATCTCGAATCGGACCAATATCGGTGGTACTCCGGAAGGTTTCCCAAGCCGGGAGCAGTTGTTTTACCTGGATGCAAGCATTCATTTCTTCCACGCTCCTCTATCATATTCGCGATGAGTAAGTACCGCCTTGACATAGACGATCTGCTTCTCGAAGCGGATGTAGGCAATCAATCGGTACTTGTTCCCGCCAATATCGAAGACCGTTAATTCACCCACTCTGTCTACCGAGTTGAAGGTAGTTTTGATCTCCGCCAAATTTTTAAATCGGTTCTTTTCAATTACTCGTCGCCAACCTTGCAGGGGACCTTCAGCTGAAGGATGCTTTGCAGCGAAGGTTCGTAGCGCGCTATTGCTGATGATCCTCATAGCCGCGCAATATATCTCATTATGAGATTATTTGCAAATTGTCGTTAACACACCTGGTCATAGTGATCGCAGTAGGTGTAGGGCGTAATAAGCGAAGCGCATTACGCCGTATGAGATTCTCTCATATCAGCGCCTTGTCGTGCCCGGTTTCCGAGATCCGCTGTACAGCGGGATGGCGACTGGCTAACCAGGCAGGTGGATTTGCTTTGCATGGGGTGAAACAGGCATGCGGCGCAATGCGCTTCGCTTATTGACGCCCTACTTTTCACGGCTTCGCCCACTTCCGGCTTATTTTTGCCCTACTTTTCACGGCTTCGCCCGCTTTCGGCTTATTTTTGACAATGCGAACAATAAAAACTTGAACGTTGTCCCTGCCTGGTTTGCGTAATGGCTGCGCCGCACTTCCGGCAGGGTTGCCCAGTGCGGCGATATACCCAATACTGCTGTTGGAAACGGCCTGGATTGCCGTCGCTGTTCACGAAATCGCGCAAGCTGCTGCCGCCTGCTTCTATGGCCAGGTTGAGCGTTTCTTTTATCGCTCGCGCCAACTTTTCGTACCTTCGCACGCCGATTCGCCCTGCGGCGGTCGTAGGATCGATGCGCGCGCGGAAGAGCGCTTCGCTGGCGTAGATATTGCCGATGCCGGCGACGATGCGGCTGTTCATCAGCACCTCTTTGATGCCGGCGCTACGGCCTCGGGTTTTTTTGTAAAGCAGATTCCCGTTGAACGCTGTGGTAAGCGGTTCAGGTCCAAGTTGAGCCAATAATGCATGACGCGTGACATCGGTGGTTTCCCACAGAATTGCGCCAAAGCGGCGCGGGTCCTTTAAACGAAGGATCATGCCGTTATCCAAGACCAGATCGACGTGATCGTGTTTTTGCGGCGGCGTGTCAGCGGGAAGTAGCCTCAGGCTTCCGGACATCCCGAGATGCAGGATCAGCGTGCCTTTGCCACAGTCGAACAAGAGGTATTTTCCACGCCGCATCACCTCGCCGATTTCCAGCCCGCAAAGTGTGCGCCCCAGGTCATGCGGGACGGGCCAGCGCAGATTTTGATTTCGTACGGTCGCGCCAACCAGGCGGCGTCCCTGGAGATGGGGTGCGACGCCACGGCGGATGACTTCGACTTCAGGGAGTTCGGGCAACGGGAATACCGCCGTAAAGTTCAACGTTCATCTTCTTCTCCGCCGCCACCATATGGTCGCGCCGCTTGCCAGAAAAACCAGCGGCAGAACGATGAGGAAGCCGCCGGCGATCATGATCAGTGTCGATTCACTCAAAATCAGACTGCTGTCGACGGTGGCCCGAGGCTGAATAGCGATAAGATTTTCGTCCCCGGTGAGCCAATTGACAAGATTAATGCCGAAATCAAGATTGTTGCCGTTGCCGAGATACGTGTTGGCAAGAAAATTTGCGCTGCCGATAATGGCGATGCGCTGTTCACGGTCCTGCAAGGTACGGCTGAGGGCGGCAGCGATACTTACCGGACCGGACACATCGTACATTTGGTCGAATGCGATTGCGGAATCCAGCTTGCCGGTTTCCACCCACCCGTCTTGCGCTGCCTCCACCAGCGAGATGCTGCGCCATGCCTCGTTTTCATTGATGGTTATCTGCCGGGCAAAAGGAAACATTGTAATATAGTCGAAATTGTCAGTGACCGGATGCTGTCCGTAATTCGCGCCCAACGCGAAGGTGATAGGCAATTTCAGTTGCTGAGCTTGAGGATCAACCACTACGCCGGGTGTAAGCGTCAGTTCCAGTTTTTCGGCCAGCGGTTGTAGTCCGCGCAACGATTCCTGATCGATCAGCCACAACAGGTTGCCGCCGCGGGCGATATACGCAAGCAGTTTGTCTACTTCTCCTTCCGGCAGATCAGTTTGTGGCGAGGCAATGACGAGCGCGCTCGCATTCGCCGGCACATCGTGGTCAACAGCAAGATTGAGAGTCGCGATCTTGAAGCCCTTGGCCGTCAATTGCTTGCCAAACTCCCCCAGGTCATGACCGGCGGCCCCGTCCAGCTTGCGCTCGCCGTGGCCCGCGAGCGTCATCACTCGCTTGTCGCCGGAGCGCGCCAGCCGCATCAGCAGACTGGTTAGCGCCTGTTCATCGAATATGGTGAGGTGTTCGCGCCTGCCTTTAAACGCTACCACCATTTCCCCATTGACGTGGACTCCTGCGTCCCGCGCGAGTTCCGGTTGCCGGGCGGGATCAACGAATGTGACGGTCAAATCGGCTTTGGCGCGCTCGTAGCGTGAGAGAAACCCGCTGATAATTTTACGGATATCTCCCAGTTCTGCATCCTGTGCCGTGGCGTAGACGGTGATGTCAACCGGGCCGTCAATTTTTTTCAGCAGCGCCACGCTTGCCTGACTCAAGCTGTGGCGTTCGTTCTGGCTGACATCCCACTGCACGCGATTGTCCCATGCCAGGTAGCCTAACAACCCGACGATCGATATCAGCAGTGCTACAAACATGCCGTTCCGCACCAGCCGATGCATTTGCGGCTTATGATTAACCGGGATCATTTATCTGCACATCTGCGCATCTGCACACTTTCAACCACGTAGCCGTTCACCATCCAGCCGGCGAATCGACAGCACCAGAAAGACGATGACAAACAGAGCAAAGTACGCAAGATCAAAAGTATCGATCATGCCGTGATTGAAATTGTCATAATGGTCGAGCAGAGAAAAACTGCGTGTAATGCTTTCCTTTTCGTCCCCCGCACCAATGTCTATCACCCACAATCCCAGCAGTGCGCCCAGAGCGCCGGCAGCCGCTATTGCCGGATGTGCGCTGAGGCAGGAAATATACAGCCCGAGAGAGGCAAAACAGGCGGATATCAGGAATAGGCCGGCGACATTACTCAGCAACAAACCGAAATCCAGCGTACCCCCCGCAAGCAAAGAAATCGACAGTACGGTAACCAGCGAAATCACGGCCGAAAAGAAAATCATCAAGCCGAGAAATTTCCCCAATACGATATCGGTTACGGAAATGGGTGCGGATATGAGGAAAGTCATGGTGTGATTTCGGCGCTCTTCGGCAATGAGGCGCGCGGTTAAAAGCGGAGCGGCCATCAGCAGTATTATCGCAGCCATGGCGAATACCGGTGCAATAACGCTTTCCGTTACGCCCGGCGGGTTGGCGATCGCTATCAGTTGCGGCTGGATTTGGAGAAAGGTATCGAGATGCGCCAGAAAAATCCAGGTCAGCACTAATTGCACCAGCGCAAGTAATATCCAGGCTAGCGGCGAGCCAAACAGGATCTTCAATTCCTTCCGGGCAATGATGAGAATCAAGATGATGTCAGACTTTCCGGATTGTTGGGCTTCATGGTGAATCGCATGAACATCTCCTCCAGGCTTGTTTCTTTCTGTTTTAGTTCGCCGATGGAACCGCAAAAAACCGTGCGTCCTTCGTGTATAATCTGCACCCGGTCACAGACGCTTTCAACCTCCGGCAGGATGTGAGTGGAGAGAATGACACTGCGCTCCGCACCAAGTTCGCGGATAAGGGCGCGAATTTCCCGCATCTGGTTGGGATCGAGTCCCACCGTCGGTTCATCAAGGATGATTACGTCTGGATCGTGAATGATCGCCTGCGCGATTCCGACCCGCTGCTGGTAGCCTTTTGACAGCGAGCCAATGAGACGTTTGCCTGTGCCGTTCAGCCCGCAGCGTTGTATAACCTTGTCTCGCGCAAAACGGACTTTCGCGTTGCTGACCCGATGTAGTCTGGCGGAGAGTTGCAGGTATTCGTTCACGGTCAATTCCCGGTAGAGCGGTGGTATTTCGGGCAGATAACCGATGCGCGCCTTGGCGTCACGGGGCTTGTCCAGCAAATCTACACCGCAGATTTCAATGCTGCCGGCGCTCGGGCCGAGATTGCCTGTGAGCATGCGCATGATGGTGGTTTTGCCCGCGCCGTTGGGACCAAGAAATCCCAGCACCTCTCCGCGCTTCAGTTCCAGGTCGATTTCGCGCACCGCCATGCGAGTGCCGAAGTTGCGGCAAAGGCCGCGAACCGAGACGGTTACGAAGGTGATCTGGCCAGTCATAAAAACCTTACGGTAAATTTGAATTTGCTAACAATGGCTTCCTGCGGTGCTGGTTGCATTCCATGAAAAATGAGTCATTTGGAACTTTGAATTTATAAGACTGCCTATAATTCTAAACCCCTTTGCAAACAATCCGGGCTATTTGACAACCTACCCAGTTGGCAACCTGCACTTGTGATAAGCGGAAAATATACCTAATATGTGCGGTGTAAAGGTCAATCCCGCCCATTATTTTCTTATTGGCCTTATTTCGAACCCGTTTGGATTTCCCATGAATCTTAAAATCCCCAGCGCGCTGCTGCTGCTTACTCTCGCTGCCTGTGCGCAGATTCCGGCCAAGACCGCTGTCGACACGGGCAAGCGGGCCGAAAGGAGCGACGCTGGAAAATCAAAATTACCCAGTCAGGACTTGACTGCGCCCATGCTGTTCGATTTTTTGCTGGCGGAAACGGCTCTGCAGCGCGGTGATCACGAAATCGCTATCCGCAGTTATCTCAAACTTGCGAGAACCACCCGCGACCCACGTGTCGCCCAGCGCGCCACCGAGATCGCGCTTCATTCGCGTCAACCCGCGCAGGCGCTGGAAGCCGCGAGTATCTGGGTAGGACTTGATCCAAATTCGGTAACCGCACGCCAGACGATGGCGGCGCTGCTGGTGAACGCCAACAGGCTGGATGAAGCCCGGCCCCAGCTGGAGAAATTGCTGGCCTCGGAAGAAGGTAATATCGACGAGGCTTTCATGCAATTGAACAGTCTGCTGGCACGCAACTCCAATAAAAATGCGACGTTCGAATTGGTGAAGCAACTTGCTGAGCCCTATCCCAAGATGCCGGAAGCGCATTTCGCGGTGTCCCAGGCGGCCTGGTTTGCCAACCATTTTGATATTGCGCTGGCTGAAATGAAGCAGGCATTAGCACTGCGCCCGGACTGGGAGATAGCGGCAATTTATCAAGGGAGGATCCTGGCGCGCACGTCCAATGCCAGCGCTATCGAATTTTATGAAAACTATCTCAAGTCCTATCCCAAAGCCAACGATACGCGCATAACCTATGCGCGGTTATTGTTGGCGGAAAAAGAGTATGCCAAGGCGCGCGACCAATTTCAGAAATTGCTGGCGGAGAATCCGGGTAACGCCGACATCGCCCTGGCAGTAGGTTTACTTTCCATAGAATTACGCGAATACGACGTTGCCGAGTCGAATTTTAAAAAAGCGCTTGAGCTGAATTACAGGGACCCGGGTATGGTGCGCTTTTACCTCGCGGGAATTTATGAAAAAACTCAGCGTATCGATACAGCGATGGAATGGTATCGGTCAGTGACCGCCGGCAATCAATATATTCCGGCGCAAATCAGATATGCCATACTGCTGACCAAGAAGGGTAAAGCGGATGAAGCCCTCCACTACCTGCAGCAATTGCCGGTCACGAATAATCAGCAACGTGCTCAGTTGATCATCGCAGAGGCGCAATTGCTGCGTGAGACCGGCGCCTATCAGAAAGCGTTTCAGTTGCTCAGTAACGGCCTGGAAAAAATGCCCGACTACGCCGAGCTGCTTTACGACCGCGCCTTGACAGCGGAAAAAATCGGCAAATCCGATGTCATGGAAAAGGATTTGCGCAAGCTGATTCAATTGAAACCCGATCACGCCCATGCTTATAATGCTCTTGGTTACGGTCTCGCGGAGCATGGCAATCGCCTGAAGGAAGCGCTGGAATTAATTGAAAAAGCGATCATGCTTTCCCCCAATGATCCCTACATCATAGACAGTCTGGGTTGGGTGCACTACCGTTTGGGGAATCTCAATCAGGGGCTTAGTTACCTGCGGCAAGCGTATGGGATGAATCCGGATCCGGAAATCGCCGCTCATCTGGGCGAAGTTCTGTGGGTGCACGAAATGAAAGAAGAAGCGAAGGAAGTCTGGCAGGCTACCCTAAAGAATCATCCCGGTAATGAGGCGTTGATCAATACCATGAAGAAGTTCATGAAGTAGTGCGACGCATCTCGGGAACTTCTGAACAAGTCACCGTGGAGCGCTCTATTGGCAAACGGTTTGGTAAATGAGCGGCAAATGAGCTGACTGACAAAATCGGGATGATCACAAGGCGCACGATGCTGCTGAATCATGGCGCCGAGCTGAAAAATAAGTGAAAAATAAGCGGTTGACTGCCGGATTCGAGTTTATGGTTCCGTGGTGGGGCTTGATTTTAGGCGTGCTGCCTTTTTTTGCCGGTTGCACCACCCTTACCCATAAAAACATTGTCAATACCATCGTCACCGAGCCGGCGCCGGGCGCCGCGGATGCAAAGTCGGCGAATTTCAGCCTGATTGGCCGAGCCTCGGTGAAGGGAGGTAAAGAGAGTTTTTCCGGTGGAGTGCAATGGCGGCATGCTGAAGGGGAAGATGAGATTCTCCTGCTTTCCCCGTTGGGACAGACTCTGGTGCAGATACGGCGCAATTCTGACGGCGTGTATCTGACAACATCGGAACAGGAGGATTATTATGCCGCCGATGTGGAAAGCCTGACTGAACGGGTGCTGGGGTGGCGTCTGCCCCTCACGGGTTTACAATACTGGGTGCAAGGCATGAATTCGCCGGCGACGGCATCCGCGATAGACGTGGCTATGGACGGACGCGTTGTGGCCATTCGTCAGGACGGATGGGAAATCGACTATTCGAGTTATTTTCCGCCGCCACCGGTGCAAACCATGCAGACGCAAACTTTGCCGGAACAGGCAGTGCGCCCGAAATCGTTGTTGCTCAAGCGCAGCGGACTTCAAATAAAACTTGTGATCGATGCCTGGAATCCCGGTAATCACTGAGCCTACGTCCGGCGGTTGACCGTTCATTGCCACTCACTTTTCAGCTCGACATGATGCGGAAACACCTTTCGAGCTGCGTATTCGCTTTTTTAGTGGGCGGGTCCGGTCAACTACCGGATTCAGGTTTAAGCTGAAGCAAATGCGGATTTGATGACCGAACTCACTTGCCTTGCTCCCGCCAAACTTAACCTGTTCCTGCATGTGATCGGGCGGAGAGACGACGGCTATCATCTATTGCAAACGGTTTTCCGCTTTGTGGACTTTTCGGATCAGTTGCATTTTGCTTTGCGGCGCGATGGCGTGATCAGGTTGCATGCGTTCACCCCAGGGGTTCCTGAG
>JAKDLC010000421.1 GCA_030453055.1 Nitrosospira sp. | reverse complement strand
TAAGCAAGCCATTCCTCAGTCAGATAGAGGGCAGAAAAAGGGTGGGGACAATAGCCGTATTGACCGCCCTGTCACGCGCGCTGGATGTGCCGGCGGATCTACTGGCCGAATGACCCGCCTCCGGCCATCGAGCCGCTTGATGCACGGACGCATCACCAGGGCGGCGCCCATCACGATCTGCGCCAACATGTGGCGGCTGATCTCGAACTCGCCATAACGCGAATCGCGGAAGACGCCAGTACGCGTCACCGTCACCCAGCTTGTCGTTTTACCTTCCTCCAGCGATAAAAAGTCCGCACGGGGCGGGCTTTATCGTGTCGTGGAGGCTCGGAGTCAGGCGAGCTCGTGGACGGATATCTTGCGGACCCCAAACGGATCGCCAGCGTCGAACCCCTCCAGCTCGATGTCAGCCAGCGGCACCTTCAGCGCCTTGGCTTGTGATGTCGCCGCCTCGAGTATCTGATGGCAGGCGAGCGCATAGCCGCTTCCCGGATTCTTTAATCCGCGCTCCTTCGCGACACACACCATATTGTAGATGATCGACCAGTAATGCCGCCAATCAGCCGTTTCCTGACTCCTCTGGTCGTTTGGCTTGTCGTCCGCCGTCTGGCGGCCGGATTTCTTGCGGGCGCTGAGCAGGTCATTGGTGTCGAATCCTTCCAGACCGATCTCCGCGAGCGGCACTTCCCAGACTGCGGCATCGGAGATTGCTGCTTCGAGTATCTGATAGCAGGCAAGGCCGTGATCGACCCCCCGGTCCTCCAGCCCGCGCGCCTTCGCGATCCTGACCATGGCGTTCAGTATCGAGGCGTAATCGTGCGCCAGTCTGGCTGCTTCACTCATCTTTTCGCTCCTTCAAAATACCCTGCAGGATGTCGACGAATTCCCATTGACGCTGAATGTCAGTTTCCCAGCCCCTGATCAGTCCAGCCCGCTCACGCGGATCCAGATCATTGTAATTCTGAACCTTGGACAGCGGATTCGCAATCCAGTTTTCATGGTGCGCGATCTGCTTTTCAAGAGCACGTATGCCCTTCAGCACCTGCCTTTGACCGTATTCACGGTAAATTTTATACCACCCGCTGTTTCTTCCACCTGATTTCGCTATTTCATAAGCCGTAACCATACTTGGTTTCAGTCTAGCACCACTGTTCGCCCCCTGTCCAATGCGCCGCCGCACCGCCTTCCACCGCGATTTGATCATTCCCTGCTTGAGATTCCCCGCTAACAGGGAGGATTCCGGCGGCATGCGGCTCTATGCCGCCTTCTTCACGAATCGGTCAGGGAACGCTATATCAAGTTTTGCGGTTCGTAGTGAGACCGGATCGGGGAGCCAAACAAACAAAGACTTATAGAGCCATTCATAAGCTTTGTCCTTTCTTGGTAGACCCATAGTAGACTGCATCCATGATGTAACCTGCTAATATTTCGGAAAATACGGCGCTTATGTGCTGCTCATATATCTAACGATATTTCAGTACTGTCCGGAGATTTGAGTTTGACCGCATAGTAACTCATTGAGTGTATTTCATTAAATGGCATATTTTTCTGTAACCGATTTCAACTTGCGCCAAACTTCTGACTTTTGTCAGGAGTTCGCATATGAACAACGGGAAACTGGTGTTTGCTCAATTGATGAGTCACCTGCCATTGCATACGTTTCGTCAGTGCGTGGCCAAATATCCAAGTCGCTATCCAACGCTCAAGTTCTCACACCTCGATCAGTTTCTCTGCATGGCCTTCGCGCAACTGACCTACCGCGAAAGCCTGCGCGACATCGAAACCTGTCTGCGCGCACACCATGGGGAAATGTGGGGAAATGGGGTCGGACACGATTATCACGATTAATCGTTTTTCTCGGTCTACCCATCGGGACCAAATGCGGGGAGTAGCAGGAATAATTGTGTCTGACCCGAATGGCACTTACTTAAGCCTTTTCGGATGGCCGTGCATACGGATTTCAGCACG
>JAKDLC010000420.1 GCA_030453055.1 Nitrosospira sp. | reverse complement strand
AAAGCGGACAATCTATTTGCTACCAAACCGGACAATTCTATTTGTTGCTAACATCCAAAATTATTTTGGAAACCTCTTGCGGACCGTTACGCGGCAAACCAGTCTGGCGTTATCTTCCGCCTCGGTATTTTCGAGATGCCAGGAGGTCCAGCGTTTGAATAATATGACAAATGCAATCAATCATCAAGGCTGATCCAGTTCTCGACAATAAGTCCTGGATAATCCTTGAAATCGGCTACGTTGTTGGTGACCAGCGTCAACGACAAACTTGCGGCGTGGGCGGCGATGAGCCGGTCCAGCGCATCACGCTTGCGGTCGCGTATGGCGGCGCGAAGGAGTCCATAGCTAACAGCTGCGTTAGCTTCGAACGAGAGAACCACAATATCCTGAAGTAACGCAAACAGTGTCTGCTCCGCCAGGGCACGGCTTTCTGAATAGCGTTCCACGCCATAACGGAGCTCTGCCAGTACTATTGCAGATATCACCACGTCGCCGTAGTGCATTGTTGCAAAACGTTTCGCCACTTCCGGCGGATGTCGGCGCATTAGATAAATACAGAAATTGGTATCGAACATGTAGCGCATGGCTCACCAGCCCTGGCGTTCTTTTTCTTCATGAAACTCCCGTTCCTCAGCCATAAAATCGAGCGGAAAGGCAGCAAATTTATCCATAAGCCCCGCCAATGAGCGTTTCTCGACAGGTCTTATAACAAGCGCATTGCCCTGTCGCTCGATCTCCACATCCTGGTTAGGTTCGCTAAAATTCAGCTCCTTGGGAATACGTACTGCCAGGGAATTGCCGCTTTTGAAGACTCGGGTCAACATATCTCCTCCTGATTAACGATCAATGTATATACATGATATACCTAAATCCAACCAAAGTCAATCAACATGCCAACCAAAGGCTGCAGGACAGGCTGCTAGCTAATAATTCCGCGCGACCGCAAAAGTGGTCAGTTGTAACAGGCATTCCTTATAATCGGAATCCGGCAGCGCTGAAATCGCTGTAGAGGCCGTGTCGGATTCGGCTTGCGCCCGCTCGCGCGTGTACGCCAGCGCCCCGGTCTGCTGGATAACCCCTAAAACCGGCTGGAAACCGCCCTCCCCGCCCTTCTCGATGGCATTGCGTATGATTGCGGCCTGTTCACTTGATCCTGTTCTCATCGCATAGATCAGCGGCAGCGTAGGTTTGCCCTCGGTCAAATCATCGCCCAGGTTTTTGCCGGTTTCATGGTAATCTCCGGAATAATCCAGCATGTCATCAGTCAACTGGAACGCCGTGCCGAGGTGCATGCCATAAGCGGCCATCGCTTCCTCCTCCGCCGGTGCGGCATTGCCAAGGATTGCCCCCAACCGCGTCGCAGCTTCGAACAACTTGGCGGTTTTATACCGGATCACCCGCAGGTAGTTTTCCTCATCCACGTCGGGATCGCGACAGTTGAGCAATTGCAACACCTCCCCTTCGGCGATCGTGTTGGTCGCATCGGCCAATACGCGCATGACACGCATGTTGTCCACTTCCACCATCATCTGGAATGCGCGCGAGTATAGAAAGTCGCCGACCAGCACACTGGCGGCATTACCGAACAAGGCATTGGCGGTCGCCTTGCTGCGCCGTAATTCGGAGGCGTCCACGACGTCGTCGTGCAGCAACGTCGCGGTATGAATGAACTCCACGACAGCCGCGAGATTGAAATGATACTTACCGGCATAGCGAAATGCGCCGGCGGCGAGAATCACCAGCGCGGGCCGCAGGCGTTTCCCGCCGCTGTTGATGATATATTCGCTTACCTGTCGGATGAGTCCCACATCGGAGTAGAGTTTTTCGCGGATGACCGCATCCACCGCACCCATGTCCTGGGCAATAAGACTTCTGATACGTTCAATCGACACGGGGGTTCCTGCATAAAATTTGCCATGGTAGAAATGTCGCCGCCATCGTGTCAAGTTCGACGATTGGGGCAGCCGGGTT
>JAKDLC010000419.1 GCA_030453055.1 Nitrosospira sp. | reverse complement strand
GCACCCCAAAAACCGCACACTTCACCCCGTCCAACTACCGGATTTAGGTTAAATGGCCGAAACGCTGATCGGGATTTCCGGCTGGCGCTATCCGCCGTGGCGCGGCGTATTTTATCCTGCCGGCCTTCCGCAGCATCGTGAGCTCGAATATGCATCCCGTGCACTTCGCACCATAGAGATCAACGGGACGTTTTACTCTCTGCAGAAACCGGAGAGCTTCGAACGCTGGTACCATGACACACCGCCAGGCTTCGTTTTCAGCGTCAAGGGTGCGCGCTACATTACGCATATGCGGCGCCTGCGCGATGTCGATGGCCCGCTTGCCAATTTTTTCGCGTCGGGAATATTCAACCTGCGAGAAAAGCTCGGCCCCATCTTGTGGCAGTTTCCGCCCACCTTCCGCTACGATCCCGAAAGACTGAGGCGTTTTTTCGAGCTTTTGCCGCGCGATACGGCAGAGGCGCTGACTCTCGCTCGCCGGCGCGAGCGGCGCATGGTCGGTCGCGTACGGCTGGCGATCGACGCCACTCGCACGTTGCGCCACGCCATCGAAATCCGGCACGCGAGCTTCATCGATGAATCTTTTGTACAACTGCTGCGTGAGTACAACATCGCGCTCGTCGTCGCGGATACGGCGGGAAAGTGGCCCTACCGGGAAGACGTTACCGCGGATTTTCTCTATCTCCGCTTACATGGCGACAAGGCGCTTTATGCAAGCGGCTACACTCCCGACGCGCTGGCGCGCTGGGCAACGCGTATCCGCGCCTGGCGCGCGGGCTCCCAGCCGGACGACGCCCATCTCATCTCGGCGCAATATACGCCACAACGGCGTCCTCGCGATGTCTATTGTTACTTTGATAACGACGTCAAGGTGAGGGCCCCGTTTGACGCCCGGGATCTGGCAGCGAAACTGTCGTGAAATGTAATTCTCGTCTCAAGAGCCGCATGAATACTGGAGGCGGGGGTCGGAATCGAACCGGCGTAGACGGCTTTGCAGGCCGCTGCATGACCACTCTGCCACCCCGCCAGTTTTACGCACCTGAATGGCGCGTATGCGCAGTGTTGCCGCAATACGATGAGCAAAAACTAAAAAGGGAAAACGGGTTTCAGCAAGGGTGCACGATCCAAATACCCGCACCCTCTTGCGAAACGATCCATTTTCCCTGCAAACTGGAGCGGGAAACGAGGCTCGAACTCGCGACCCCAACCTTGGCAAGGTTGTGCTCTACCACTGAGCTATTCCCGCGGAAAACAATGCTGGCATTATAAGGCTGCGGCTATCTTTGTCAAGAAAGGTCAATCTAACTGAGCTTACAACCGTTTTTAGCCGTGCTTCAATGCCTGGGGAATCGCAACTTTCAGATAGTATCCCATGGACCACATCGTAAGTATGGCGGCCAGATAGATCAGCCATGTTCCCACCGTTTGCGGGTCGAAGCTGTCACCTATTTTATCGTGATACAGGAGCAGCGGGATGGCCGCCATTTGCGATACGGTTTTTAATTTCCCCAGGAAAGAAACGGCCAGACTTTTGCCCTTGCCGATTTGTGCCATCCATTCACGCAGAGCTGAAATGGTAATCTCGCGACCAATGATGATGAAGGCAATGAGGGCATCGAGTCTGCTCAAGTAAACCAGCACGATCAACGCGGCCGCCACCATCAGCTTGTCCGCTACCGGATCAAGAAATGCGCCGAAAGCCGAAGTCTGATTGAGTACTCGCGCGAGGTAACCGTCCAGCCAATCGGTGATGGCCGCACCGGTAAAGATAATGGTAGCGATCAGATTCTGATCTGACTGAGACAACCACGAAGGCGGAAAATAGAAAATGCCCACAAATAGCGGAATCGCCAGTATGCGCAGCCACGTAAGCACGTTGGGCAGATTAAAGGGCATAAGGATCCAGATATGCCATTAACCTAAATCCGGTAGTTGACCGCTCATTTAATAGATCAGTGTTATGATTAATAA
>JAKDLC010000069.1 GCA_030453055.1 Nitrosospira sp. | reverse complement strand
AATGGTCGTTCCATTCCAAGGCGTTGCGAACAACGCAGCCATGTGCCGCAAAAACTGTGCAATTCACCCCGTAGCGGCCTCACCCGGAAGATAAGAGTCAAATAACAAGAAATATTGTTATTAATCATAACGCTGATCTATTAAATGAGCGGTCAACTACCGGATTTAGGTTCATTCATCCGAAAATACTGATTCCGCGGTAAGGGTTTTTCTGTCTTGAATGCCCGAGAAACTCTCAATTCCGCTACGTATGAGAGCAGGCGCGATACCAAGCGACCACACAGCACCCACCGCCGCCAGAACATTCTCGGTCTCCTGCGCCGCATGCCCTCCTTGCGTGACCGACACGTCAGCCAGCTTGGCCAGTGTTACCTCACTGGAGCCGGTAACAAGCAGAATGTTTCCGTCACGAACGATCACGGCCCGGTTGCTTCGTACGCTCCCCCCCGCACTCTCCGTGCCACTTGTGCGATGCGTGCTGATGACCGGCAGCTCAGGGTCGAGGCTGAAGTAAATAACCTCGCCGTTACACAGCGCAGCCATCTCCACGAGCATCGGCTCCCTGGCGTTCAGTACCGCTGCGCCTGCCGGTAACACCACGTCCACCTGAGTGCGCAGAACATCGAAGACCTGTTTCGGTGTCTCGATATCATAGCGACCATAGTGCCGGCTTACGTCAATATTGGTAACGATGCCGGCTTGACACCCGTCGTAGGCCAGACCCTCACTCAAAATACTGTCGCCGCTGTTCTCGAAAACCGCCGCTTCAATCGAGCGATTCATCAGAATATTGTTGCCTGACTTCCAGTTGGCGTGGTTGCCCTTATAAACCTGTCTCGCACCGAGATAAAATCCGTCACCGCAAGCAAGCCCCGTGTGCCGGCCTGTGAGCGCAAGCAAATGCGCGACGAGGTGCGCTACGGTGGTTTTACCGTAACTGCCGGTGATCCCCACGACAGGAATACGGCCATCGTTATTGTCCGGAAAGAGATGGTCGACGATGGCTTTGCCAACCGGGCGGGGGGTGCCCACGGCGGGTTTAATGTGCATCAACAGGCCGGGGCCGGCATTGACTTCGACAATGGCTGCACCCTGCTCGGTGAGGGGTCGCGAGATATCTCTGGCAACAAGATCAATGCCGGCAATATCCAGTCCAACAATACGGGCTGCGAGTGAGGCGGCAGCAGCAATACTCGAATGCACTTCGTCAGTAACGTCGAAAGCATGATTGCCGTTACGCTGAATCAGGACTTCGAGTCCAGCCGACGGTATCGAGTTGACGGTAAAGCCCTGACGGGCAATCTCCATTATGGTTACGCCATCTATGCCGATCAGGTTGAGTGGATGATCTTCGGTCGACCCACGGCGCGGATCGGAATTGATCTGATGAGCGATCAACTCGCTGATGGTTGACTTGCCATCGCCGATAACCGATACCGAGTCGCCTCGGTTCGCGGCGACGAGCCGGCCGCCGACGACCAGCAAACGATGTTCGGTGCCCGGAACATAACGTTCAACCAGGACGCCGCTACCTTGCGCCAATGCGGCGTGATAGGCCGGCTCGATCTCTTCGCGCGTCGTCAGCTCAATGAAAACACCGCGTCCATGGTTCCCGTCACAGGGTTTGATAACGACCGGCAAACCGATATCCTGCGCTGCGTCCCAGGCATCTTCGCCGCTATTGACGATGCGGCCTTCGGGAACGGGAACGCCGCAGGACCGGAGTAACGCCTTGGTCAGATCCTTATCGCGCGAGATGCTTTCGGCAATCGCCGGGGTCCGATCGGTTTCGGCCGTCCAGATGCGCTGGCTGCGCGCACCGTAGCCGAGTTGCACCAGATTTCCCTTGGCAAGAAGACGAATGGAGGGAATGTTGCGTGTAGTGGCGGCCTCGACGATACACGCGGTCGATGGCCCCAGCCACAACGAATCGACCATGTCGCGCAGGCGCTCGATGGCGCCCTTGACATCGTAAGGCTCGTTGCGCGGTGGCTGGTATTCCATCGCCGCCAGCACCAGCTCACGAGCCGCGAACAAGGCATTGCGCGCAATACCTTCATGCCAGGCACTAACGGTAACCTTGTAGACGCCGCGCTGCGAGGTTTCACGAGCCCTGCCGAAGCCGCCAGACATGCCGGCCAGGTTTTGCAGTTCGAGTGTAACGTGTTCGAGAATGTGGCCTGGCCAGGTACCTTCCTTGAGCCGGCGCAGGAAGCCACCGCGCTCGCCATAGCTGCAACGGTGTTCGATCAGCGAGGGAAGCCAGGAAGACAGACGCTCATAAAACCCTGGAATCGTGTCGGATGGAAAATCTTCAAGTTCGCCGATGTCGACGATTGCCTCGAGTACCGGACGGCAGGTCCAGATGTTGGGGCCGTTCAGATGCCGTATCTCAAGAAATTTGATGTTTTTATTATTATTATTAATGTAGCCGGTGTTCGTATTCGCGTTCGCGCAGGCCAGCATAATAGTACAATTGTGCAAGGATTAATTGAAGGTAGACTAACGCGGTTCACATGAATTGGTTTACAGCTTGGCGAATTAAATTTGTCGAGTGCCTTTCACATTGCCTGAGACTGACAGAATCTTTTAGCCGACCACAAGTTGCGAAAACGCATTTCCTCGCGGGTACCCTTTAAAGGAAGCGGTCCAGAATCCTGCGGCTGTGATGATCGAGCGCGGCACGGTCGCGGATCAGGAAGTGAATACCATGACTATCCGCAATCAGCAAAGCCGGGGGAGTCAGGCGGCGAATGTCTTCTTCCCCCTTAAGAATAAAAGCTGTCCTGCCGCGGTCGGTTTCCACGCGCCAGGTGCATGGCGCGGCAAACCCCGAAACTTCATGGATTCGTTTTATTTCGGGAATAAACTCGCGGCTTGCGAGATCGGCTTCGACAAGAAGTCGCAATTCGTCCGGCAGATCGTTTAACCGGTCAATCCACACCAGTTCGTGGCCTTGCGCGTCGATCAGCGCGATGCCTTGATCCGGGGCAGTAATCGGGAACGCGCGTACCGGGACCACGCCTTGACGCGCCTCGCCATCCGTCCCGGTAAAAACCAGCCGCCCGAAGGCGTTACGGCTCAGCAGGTAAGGGACGTTACGGCTCATTCGCGGCCCACGTCCGCTTTGCGATCGACCGTCGGTCGGCGCAAATCGGCCTCGGTGTCGACGTTGCGTGCCTGGGCCTGATAGAGACGGTAGTAATGCCCTTCCCGCGCCATCAGTTCGCCGTGGTTTCCGGTCTCAACGATGCTGCCGCGGTCGAGTACGATCAGCCGGTGGGTGTCGCGCAGGGTGGAGAGACGGTGGGCAATGGCGATAGTCGTGCGGCCGCGCACCAGATTTTCGAGCGCCTTCTGGATTTCCTTCTCGGTGGTTGTGTCGACAGAGGAAGTGGCCTCGTCGAGAATCAGAATGCGCGGGTCGATCAGCAGCGCCCGAGCAATCGAGATACGTTGGCGCTCACCTCCCGAGAGCGCCTGTCCCCGCTCGCCGACCAGGGAATCGTAGCCATGCGTCAGGCGAAGGATGAATTCATGCGCGTGGGCGGCACGGGCGGCGGCGACAATCTCCTCCCGGCTCGCCCCGGGTTTACCGTAGGCGATGTTCTCGGCAATCGTTCCAAAAAAAAGGAAGGGCTCCTGAAGCACGAGGCCGATGTTCCTGCGGTATTCGGCCACAGGCAGCGAACGAATGTCCACCCCGTCCAGCAGGATCGCGCCTTCGGTGACGTCGTAGAAGCGGCAGATCAGGTTGACCATCGTACTCTTGCCCGAGCCGCTGTGGCCCACCAGGCCGATCATTTCGCCAGGCTGGATCGTAATGCTGATGTCGCGCGTCACACTGCGGGTACCATAACGAAATCCCACGCCACGCAACTCGATGTGACCCTTGACCACTGGCAAATGCACGGGATGCGCCGGTTCCGGAACGCTGGAAATGTGGTCAAGGATGTCGAAGATACGCTTGGTTCCCGCCGCCGCTTTCTGCGTAAACGATACCATGCGGCTCATCGAATCGAGCCGCAGGTAGAAACGGCTGATGTAGGCGAGAAAGGCCGTGAGTACGCCGACCGTAATCGCGTCCTTCGACACTTGCCAGATACCGAAAAGCCACACCACGAGCAGCCCGGCTTCCGTAAGTAGGGTCACCGTTGGCGTGAATAGCGACCAGACCTTATTGACCCGGTCGTTGACCCGCAGATTACGGTCGTTCGATGCCCGAAATCGAGCGGCCTCGCGCTTCTCCTGCGCAAAGGCCTTGACAACGCGCATGCCGGGGATGGTGTCGGCGAGCACGCTGGTTACCTCGGCCCAGGCGCGATCGACCTTCTCGAATCCGGTGCGCAATCTGTCGCGTACCAGATGGATCAGCCATGCGATTACGGGTAGGGGCAGCAGGGTCACCAATGCCAACCAGGGGTCGATCGAGACCAGGATTACGATTGTCATGCCGATCATCAGCACGTCGGTGGCGAAATCGAGCAGGTGCAGCGAGATAAAAACATTGATGCGATCGGTTTCCGAGCCGATGCGCGCCATGAGATCGCCGGTGCGTTTTCCGCCAAAATATTCCTGCGAAAGTTTCAGGAGATGTTCATAAGTGGCGGTGCGCAGGTCGGCGCCAATACGTTCGGAGACCAGCGCCAGCAGATAGGTGCGCGCCCACCCCAGCATCCAGGCCACAATCGCCGCGGCGAGCAGCGCGCTGAGATAAAATGTGACAAGTTCACTGTCGATCGGCTTGCCGTTCTGGTAGGGAATCAGCACATTATCCATCAGCGGCATGGTCAGGTAAGGCGGTACCAGCGCCGCCGTCGTGCTGCCCAGTGCCAGCAGAAAGCCGGCCAGCAGCCGCCATTTGTAAGGCTTGGCGAAACGCCACAAACGGAACAGCGTCCAAGTCGAGGGCGGCGTATGGATTTCCCCGGTGCACACCGCGCACGCTTCCTGGCCGGGCAAAAGCGGTGCCTCAAGTATCCTCTGACATTGAGGGCACAAGGCCTGCGCCGGAGGCGGGGGCGGGGGCGGCACTCCGGTAACGCGGCAGTCGAGTTGCTGCGTGAAATGTTCGATCACACGTGCGGCCGCGGCATCGCTGCCAAGTGTGTAGCGCCAGCGGGCAAGCAGCGAATTCGGATCAAGGAGCTCAAGGCTGCCAATACCGGATTGATCGTACCGCACCAGGGTCAGTCCCGGCTGATAAGCCCAGTCACTCCAAATCGCACCGTTGGCTGTGCTTGCCAGTAAGCGTCGATTAGTAACGACCACCAACCCGGACGTAAAATGCAATCTGGCATCGAGGTCGATTTCCATCCAGGCCAGCACCTGCTCGGCATCGGAAAGCTGCGATTCAACCGTCGCAGCCCAGGCGGAAGGCAGGGTTGGCGATGAAACGCCAGGCAAGATGTCGGCGGGGGAAATCGCGAAAAGCGTGGGGTTCGGCATCGTAGAACCTGACTGGCATCATATTTTATGACGGTGCGGCGGGGTAAAACAGACAGTCGCAATGCGGCTGTCCGCAAATGTCAGCTTCCAGTGCTACTCGTTGAGCGAGCGGTCCCTTGCGTCACCCTAGCTTTCCTGATATTTTCGAGTGCCGCTTGAATGATATGGCGCGGCGCGCCGATATTCATGCGCATGAAACCACTCCCCGCCTCACCGAACAACGTGCCGGGGCTCATGCCCACACCGGCTTCATGCACAAAGAAATGCCTTAACTGCGCATCATTCATTCCCAACCCAACCTTCAACGCCCTGCAATCGAGCCATAATAGATAGGTGCCCTCCGGTTCGATAAGCCGGATTTCCCGGAGATGGGTAGCCAGGTACGCCGCGACATAATCCCGGGTTTGCCGCAGATAAATCAGCAATTCATCCAGCCATGCCTCCCCTTCCCGGTAGGCTGCCTCGAATGCGGCGATACTGAAAGGATTGGACGCGCTGACGTGCATCGCCTCGAATGCCTGGATAAGCGCTCTGCGGCATTCCGGATTGGGTACGACGAGAGCGGAAAGATTGAGCCCGGGTATATTGAACGTCTTGCTGGGCGCGACGGCAGTTACGATATCGGGTCTGCTCTCGGCCAACGTTCTCGACAGCATTGAAAGCGTAAGATGTTCGTTTCCGGGGTAGACCAGATCAGCGTGGATTTCATCCGAGAATATTACGAGATCGTGTTTTCTGGCGATTCTCAGAATACATTCCAGTTCCTGCTTGCTCCATACTCTGCCGACCGGGTTGTGCGGGGAACATAGCAAGAGCAGCCGGGCTCCCGCTGCGCATTGTTCCAGATGATCGAAGTCGATGCCATAGCGACGGTTCGTCAGACGCAACGGATTATATACCGGTTGCCTGCCGGTGCTGGTGACAGCCGAAAAAAAAGGGTAATACACTGGCGGCTGCACGATGACCGCTTCACCCGGCTCGGCAAAAGCCATAACAGCGGCATGCAGCGAGGGCACTACGCCGGGGGACATTACGATCCATTCACGTCGCACCGCCCAACCATGGCGTCGTCTCAACCAGTCCATCAACGATTCATACAGACTGTCCGGGTAGACGGTGTAGCCATATACAGGATGGGCGGCGCGTTCCGCAAGCGCCCGCACCACGGCTGGGGGTGCGGCAAAATCCATGTCCGCGACCCATAGCGGGATAACCTCTGCCGCGCCGAACATTTTCTTCCGACCGTCATACTTGAGGCTGGCGGTACCGGCGCGATTGATGTCGCTGTCGAAATCATGGTTGAACGTGTAACCGCTGCTCAAGCAACTCTCTCCCAGATCGTCACTTCCGAGAGCGTGTGCTGGAATTTCCGTCGCGTTTCGCGAATGACAAACGGCGCCTCTCGCGGGCCGTGAATCAGTTTGAAATGACTGCCCAACACCTCTTTCAAGCCATCCAGGGTACCAAAGCTTTCCCCGTCCCGCTTGAATCCGCCAATCCATGCTTCCCGTTTGGTATGTTCCTCCAACCAGGTATAAGGTGAGGCGATCATCAACAGACCACCCAGGTTGAGCCGTGTATGAATGGCTGTCAGGAGTTTGGCCGGATCGTAAAGGCGATCGATCAGGTTGGCCGCGAGGATCAAATCATAGCCGCTGAACAGGGTTTTGAGATTACAGGCGTCGCCTTGGTAAAACTTTACTTTGTGCTTGACACTATCAAGACCCAGGCCAGTCAGCGTACGCTCCTTGTAAAAAACGAGATCACCCTCATCCGTCAGCGTATAGCGTAATATTCCCTGCTCGGCAAGCTGGACGCCTTGGCTAATGAAGCGGGCGGAGAAGTCGATACCGGTCACATCGTCGAAGTGCCGCGCCAGTTCGAAAGTGGCGCGCCCCGAAGCACAACCGAGGTCGAGCGCTTTGTGCGCCGGCTTGTCGCCCATGGCGACGATAGCCAGTTCAGCCAGCGCCTGCGGAAAATTGGGCACGCCAAAATACTCATCCCCATAGTGGAATTCGGCATACTCCGAAAGCAGCTTATCGGTTTCATAGTGAGAATCGTGCTGAATGGCGGGCGCGTCGGCAACCACGTAGCGAAAGCCGGCATGCTGGAAGAAATGGCGGCGAAAAGCGTAACGGGCGCTTCTCAGCGACTCGTTGCCGCTTGAAATCCAGGAACCGCCCTTCATGAGATTATGGCGGCCGTCGAATGTTGGCGTGGTGAAGTCGTCGTAGTGAGGATGTATCTCGAAACCCTCAAAGGGATAGGTCGGCGTTTCCGTCCACTGCCAGACGTTGCCAACCACATCGTAGAATTCTCCCTGAGGAAATTCGTTGACGGGATGACTGGAGGCAAAATGGTCGAGATGAATATTGGCTGCCGCCGGTTCGGCGTGAGGAACTTCGGACAACCCGGCCACGTCATAGAGCCGATACCACTCATCTTCCGTCGGCAACCTGAACGGCTGACCGCTGGCCGCCGCCTTCCAGTTGCAGAAGGCTTTGGCTTCATGATAGTTCACCTCGACCGGCCAATCCCAGGGCATGGGTATTTCTTCGGTCATCAAGCGCAATCGCCATTCGGCGCCATGCCTGATCCAGAACGTAGGATGCTCTGCACGTGTGTGACATCGCCAGGCGCGGCCTTCCTTTTCCCAATAGCTTTCCTCGCCGTAGCCGTTTTCCTGAACGAAGGCAAGGAACTCCTGATTGCTCACCAGGTATTTGCCAGCCTGAAAAGCCGCAACGTCGGCTACATGACGACCGTATTCATTGTCCCATCCATAGTCAGGATCAGCCTTGCTCTTGCCCAGATTCACAGTGCCCCCCGGCACGTCGATTAGCTCGTTTTGTGGCGCGTCGCCGTATTTCCGGCAAGGTTTCCATGCGGTATGCGGCCTGACATGTCCCAGTGCGTGCTGCCGGATCAATACTGACGAAGTTTCCAGATGGATTCGTTCATGCTCGATACCCATCATGATCGTCCACCAAGGGTCATCCCAGCCGATCGGCAAGGTCAGCGGAGTGTCGCGGATAAGCCGGTCAACAATGGAACGGATTGTATTGCGGTAGCCGCGCACTTCTTCAACAGCCGGCCAGTCGTAATGAGTAGCATTAAGGTCGTCCCAACTCATTTCATCGACCCCAACCGCAAACATGGATTCCATCCTGGGATTTATTCGTTCCGTAATCAGCCCTGCGAGTAGCAATTTGTTTGCAAAGAAGGTTGCCGTATGGCCCAGGTAGAAGATTAGCGGATGCCGCAACGATATCGGTTTTTTGAAATAGGCGTCGTCGCCATGCAACGTCTCGAAAAGCTGCTCGTAGCGGTCAAGCGTGGCATGAAAATATGCGCGTATCTCCTCACGCTTTGCAGCGACATTGTCGCCAGCAAGAACAGGGGTTCGTGGAAAAAGTTGTTTGGGCACAGTCACCAACAGCTCAATTTTGTTGGAAGCTGGTTGGACAGGCATTATCGCTTTTCGTGCATTCAGGATCGCATTCAAGAGA
>JAKDLC010000418.1 GCA_030453055.1 Nitrosospira sp. | reverse complement strand
GCTGCTGCTACTGCGGCGCTTATCGCTTCGGGTGCGAAATCCGAGGTGCTCGCATGGCCCCGCTTCTGGCCAATATATACGGTTACCGACAGCCCTTTGTCGCGGTTGTACTCGATGGTTTCCACCTCGCCTCGCCGCACGGTGACATTCTGGCCGAAGCCATCCGATAGTTCGGTTTCGCAGGCGCTGGCGCCGCCTTTTCTGGCGTGCTTCAGAACATCGCGTGCGATGCTCTGAAGCACTGTAAAAGGATAGGAAAAACGTGGCGAAGGCTTGGCGATATCGTTCATGGCGGCATTGTGGAAGTTATACGGGATTGGCTATCGAACCGCATTTATTTTCGAGTAAAAAAGCAAGTTGGACCGGTCCAACGAGATTATGCGCTAAATGACGCTATGATAGCAGTTTCTCATTGCCGCATTAAACCAGCAAATCACCGTGAAAAAAACCCCAATCAAGCATACAGTACAGAATTCAGAGCAGAATTACGTGCAGAACTCAGGACAGAATTCTAATCCGGAAATCTCGCCCAGCAAGACTCGCCGCAAGCAGGAAATGCATGCCCTGCAGGATATTGGCGAACGATTGGTGCAGCTCGATCTCAAGCGGCTGGCCGAACTTGACTTGCCGGAAACGCTCACCGACGCCATACTCGAAGCCAGGCGGATGCGAAAGCATGAGGCCCGCCGCCGGCAGATGCAATTTATCGGAAAATTGATGCGTGACGTTGACGCAGCGCCAATTCTAGAAAAATGTGACTTATGGAGCGGCGCAACCCTGCAACATACCGCATGGCTGCACCTGCTGGAACGCTGGCGCAGTCGTCTGCTGACGGATGAACAGGCTTTCGCCGAATTTTGGCAAAAATATCCCGCTGCTGACTTGCAGCATCTGCGCGCGCTTGCGCGCAATGCTCACAAGGAAAAGCTCGCGAACAAGCCGCCCAGGAGTTTTCGCGCGTTGTTCCACGAATTGCAGGCCGTTATTCCGGAGCGCGTTGTTCCAGAGGCCCCCGGGACAGACGAAGGCGCCGATAAATGAATATGCCTGTCCGTGAGTACGTCTATGAAACATTCTCGGCTTGGCGCTAGAATTTGAAGCCCGTGCCGACCAACTCCGATGAGGCAATCTTATAAGCAAACTCCGTCGGCTCAAGGCTATCTCGTGCATGACCGGCGATTTCCGCCTGGGGATACATGAAAAACGACAACTCGCCTATCACGCTGTCCCGCGCCAGATTGATGTCTCTGGCATGATTAAACGCTACCCAGTTCATTTCCCATGCGCCGAAAAGTTTTTCGCGCAGTGCAACCACCCTGGGATTCGTAACAGGCAAGTCTTCGTCCAGCGCCAGTTGACGCACATCAGCGGGATCCACGGGCACCCAGCCCAGACTCGCAAGGTAAAATTCCGCACGGCAGTGCTGAGCATCGGTGATATCGCCGGATTTGCCCAGAGTTTTGTGTGACGCGGAGTCGTCCACGCGAATTCCGTAATGATCCCGCGCCGGAACGCCCGCGGCGCGCGCCAACCCGACGAATAAAGCATTGAGGTCGGCACACTTTCCGCCCAGATTGCCGGATTCCAGCATGGACTTTATATCGCCCCGTCCGCAGCCGCGCGCCGCCGGATCGCGATAGGAATTGTCCACCACCCAGTCGTAAATCGCGTGCGACTTTTCTAGGGGTGACTTGGCGTGGGCATCCTTGACGATGGATAAAGCAGTCTTGCGGACGATACCGTCCAGCGGTATATGCCTGGTCGGCTGCAGGAAACGTTTCACATTCGCGGGGATAGCGGCCTTATCCGGCTCGGAATAACGACCCAAATCGACAGCGCGATCGGTAGTCTTGACGACACTGCTCACCGTGACATGACGCGGACCGACGCCGCGCCACTCCGCATAAAACATCGGGGAAGCCGTTCCCGGAATGTTGTCAAACCTTGCGATGTCCGCGTTGCCGCTCCACACGCTGCCTTGAGAAAATTGGTGGGG
>JAKDLC010000068.1 GCA_030453055.1 Nitrosospira sp. | reverse complement strand
CAGATTTTGTCGGTCACCCTGTTCGAGAAGATGCCCTTGCAGCAAGCGTTTCCGGGCAACGACTACAAAATGATCCCTAGAGTGCCATGCAACCAACTGAATCTATTCTCATTTTAACCGGACAGCAGTGAATAAACCCGGTTATTGCACCTCAGCCGCCGCACACCACACGCACTACATTTTTGTCCGCAGAGATGCGCGAGGTTTTCGCGGGGGTTCGCTGGTAGTGGGGCGCCTCATAAGGGTGAGACACCCGAACCCGGAGGGTCTGCATTTTATTTCACCAAACAAAAGTCTCCCTGCTATCACAAGCACCTCGGCGCAACATCGCTCAATACGATAGATAATAAACTTTTAACTATCTAACTGATATTAGATGAATTTCATGCTTATAAAAGTTTATTATCCAGCACGCTAGATAATAAATCTGCTTGTTCGTCCGCTTGTGAGGGCTTAACGTAAGCCATATTGCGCTTGGCCCGTTCAGGCAATCGTGCCAATATCCCCTGGTTCTCCCAAGCTTTCAGCATCTTCGATGCTTTCAGTGTATCTACGCTGGCGATCTGGCAGATATCACTATTGGCGATCAGTCCGTTGCGGTCTATCCAGTCACTTACCTCATCCCATACTGTGGGGCGCTCCATATTGAGCAAAGTTACAGTAACGCTTTCCTTGTTGGCGTCAGCGACCTGTCGGTACTGCGGCGGGTAAAGTCTGGCATGTGCCATCTCCGCGAACATCATTGGCACACCTTCATTCAGGTCGAAATTGGGCGGAACAGGGAAATCACGCAGCATCTTCACGATCAGCGGATTACGTGCCCTGGAGCCGGCGCTGACAATATTCGCCGATGTAATTGCACCGGGAAAGACGCCGGGGCTATCGACCTCCATCCGGTCATCGAAAATACGAACGATGATTTCCCGGTTGAGCCGGTAATCGCGATGGATGATGGAGTTGACGATAGCTTCTTTGACCACTCGTTCCGGGTATAGATGACGCACCTTGAAGCCGCTGCTCGCAAGTTCCACGCCCTGTGAAAGCTCATCCAAAACCATGCGCACTGTATCGTCAATCAAGCGGATCAACGGGCCGCGCAACGTGCGCGGAGGCTTACGCATATTGGGTTTTGCACCCGCTTCAACCGCCTTTCCCTGATAAGCTACCAGCCGGACTTCCGCCCGTGTGTCGTGCGCCGCCAAAAGGCCGCCCGGCTCATCGGCAAACAGTAACACAGCGGCACGACGCGGCGTCCATTCCCCGGCTACCTTTTCGGCCAATCCTATTTGTGCCATCTGCTCGACAATAGAACGAGCACGATTAAAGCCTCGCGTAGCAGAAAATTCCGCCCAAACCGCTGTATTCAGCAGGTCCCAATCCACCGGCACCGGCTCATTTTCCGCACTGCGCACCCCGCGCCGGTAGGAAAGCTCGGCAATTTCTACGGCCGTCATCTCACGGTTGCCTGTACTCAACCGCATCCACGTGCCGTCATCTGCAATAGAATGCACCTTGTCGCTCTTGGGGACACGTACCAGCACTACGTGACCTCCACCTCCATCACGCGACGTGCAGGGCAGGCGCAGAAAACTAATGGTTTCAACCGGAGGATGAAACTGAGTGCGGACTTTGCGGGTGAGTTCGTCCAGCGCTTCCGGGTTTTCCTGAATCCCATAAACCCGCGCTGCACCGCTTTCATGCTTTTCATCCGCCACGCCCAAAACCAGAATGCCGCCTTCCGTGTTAGCAAAAGCACAAATGGCCTCCAGCGCCTTGCTCACCATCTTGCCGGAAACACGCTTGAAATCGAGTGTGCGGCTTTCATATGCCGCCAACAGCTTTTCGAGACGTGGCGCGGCTTGGGCGACGGTAAGGTCAATCATTGGTGTCCGCTCCCTGACCCATGCGGTATTTGATATCGTAGTTGATGATGTAGTCGAGTTGTCCTTGTGTTAATCCGAAATGACGACCGAGTGCGGCCTCGATCTCATCAATAACCGACTTCGAACGCTTTGGAATGATGCACTGGACTCGTAGGTGATCGTGCGCGAATTTCATAGAACGGAACTCACTATTTGCTCGCAGCGATTCACTCAAAGTTTTGGCAAGGAAAATCCAGCAATCATCAAGGTGCAGAGCAAGATCCTTTACTAGAGGAAAGTTGTCTACCTCTCGCTTGTTAACGTGACGACAGTCTGTAAATACCTGAATGTACCAACGGAACAACGACGAATTAAGGACACAGAGTACTAGCGAAGCTTGCTCGGGCGTAGCGAATCGCAGCGGTTTAAATTCGGTAGGTGCTCTTAAAATGCCGTCAGCTCCATATACCTCGGGTACAAAATCAAGGACTTGTAGGAAGTTATGCACCTTACGAGAATAATTTACCAAGCATGTGCCCGATGCGGCCTGGCAGGCTGCGATAGGAAAGCGCATCTGACTTATTTTCTGCCAAATATCGATTTCAATTTGGGACCTGATCTTTGGTAAAGTATGCGACAAACTTTGCGCCGGTGGTTGCGCATAGGCCAATATAGCGAAAAGATGATTACGCTCAGCCGCTGACCACCTCCGACAATCAGTGACCCATAGCGTTGGAGTAGGGGCAATTTGATTCTCTAAGAGATGAATCGTGAGTTGAATGTGTTCAAGTCCGTCGAAGAGGCGAGACGGGCGATCATCAAAAGAACTTACATGTCCGTTACGCTTGAAAATAAATGCTTGAAGTGATTTATAACCCTCTGTGGAAATAGAAGAGACCGGAACAATCAACCCAATCCGAGATCGAAGTCGTCCGATCTCTAAAGACCTCTCAAAGCAAAGAGAGTAAAGATTTTTAGTAACAATGGTACCGTATCCGCGAGTATGCTCTCCGCCTCCACTTTTCAAATCCTTATACGGCGGATTCCCAATCACCACGTCAAACCCGCCTGCCGCCATGATCGAGTAAAAATCCACGTACCAATGGAGCGGCTTGTGGCTGGCTTTCCACGCCTCATACTCTTTACCGTTATTCGGGTTTTTTCCGTATTCGCGGCACAGGTGGTGGTTGAGCGTTCCTTCCAGTTCGCGCAACTGTTCGCCCAGCGCCTGTTTGTCTTCTGGAGTGACCCGCCCGCCCGCTGAGATCTGCTGAAGCTGGAAATTGTTGTAGGCACGCTCCACCGCCGTCAGGCGGATGCGGAGTTCTTCCCACGCATCAGAAAACAGATTCCGTTGGGCTGCGCCGTTTACCGCGCGTTCTGTTTCGTCCGCATTGGCGTACCCCACCAAGGTGTTACCGGCGCGGATGTTAAAGTCTATGTCCGGCAGCGGCTCGATACTGTCGCCCGGCTCCAAGAGCGCCACCAGCTTGAGGAACAGGCGTAGCTTGGCAATCTCGGTGGCCTGCGCTTCGATATCCACGCCGTAGAGGTTGTGCACGATGATGTGCTTGGTGATGGCGTAATCGCGCTCACGGTCAAGTGCGGCGGCATGAAAGCGTTCGACGATCTCCTCAATATCTTTCCATTTTTCGCCCAATGCGCGCCCGGCAATGGCCTCATCCGCGAGCAGGCCGCTCATCGCGGTGAGGCAAGCTTGATACAGTGGCTTGAGGATTTGCAGCGCGGCGAGCAGGAACGCGCCGGAGCCGCACGTGGGGTCGAGCACGCTCATGCCATGGCGGAATTTTTCATTGCTCCGGCGTGGCAGCCGCCCGGCCAACGCCAACCAGAAAGCCCGCAGCAAGGCCGGATCGGCGCAATGCTCGATCACGTCCTGCGCGAACTGACGGATATTGAGGTTGCAGGTAATGAGATCGGCCACGGCATGGATTTCACCCGCTTGCAGCTTGACGAGAATTTCACGCGCGCGGTTGTGCCGGGTAATGGTTTCGCGCCAGATTTCGGTGGGCAAACCGTGACTGGGAGCTGCGGTTTTGTTCCAGGGCTTGCGGCGTTGCAATAGGTTGGGAGCTTGCGTATCCAGCCCGGCGGCGATATCCACGGGGTATGACTCCTCCAGGCCGTGAAGCATGGCGGGATACATATAGCGGCGCGGGTCTTTACGCAATAGCGGCCAAGCGTGCGCATCAAAAGCGACAGCGCATCTGGCGCGCACCATCTCGAACAAGCAGGGAATGACCGTGTTTTTAGTGATGTATTCGGTGATGTCTTCCTTGGTGTAGTACGCCCCCATCTGCTTCTGGTTAACGAATTTTTCGAAGATATAACCAAGCACATCGGGATTGATTTCCTTGCCAGAGGCCAGCGGGCGTTCGTCGAGGTGCCAATCCCATTCGTCGAAAAACGCGAACAGCGAACTAAAAGCGGCATCGGGAATATCAATGGCCTTGCCATACTTGTGCTCCAGTTCATGCTCGGCAAACAGGCCGCCATTGAGGTAAGGCACTTTGCCGAATTCGCGCTCGATGTCCATCCGATTAGTTTCAGTGCGCTCTTCAGCAAATCCACGGAAGAACAGCGGACCGAGAAAATCTTTATAAAAACTGACGCCGCGAGTGATGCCAAGGTGCGCTTCCAGCCGGTTGCGCAGATAGCTTTTTTTGTTATTGAGGAAACCTTTTTCCTGCAAAAACCAGACGAACATCAGCCGGTCGATAACAACCGCCGTGTACCAGCGCTGGTGGTCATCCGACGGAATGCCATCGATAAAAGCCTGGAAAGCATCGCGCTGGGCTTGAAATGCCTTGTAGAATTTTTTAGTAACCACGTCACGATCAAAGCCACCGCGCAGCCGTTCCACCACCCCAAAAACTGTGAGACTTTCTTCTTCATTTAGCGCGAAGCTAATGGCGCCGAGCTTCTGTCTAAGAAGTTCGGTGGATTGCCCCATTTGCCACTTTACTTCGCGGTATTGGGCGGCGCGGCCCGGCGCTCGCGAAACCCATTGCCAGACCTGTCCGGTCTGTGCCGCATCGGTAAAGATAATAAGATGTTCGCGGGCATCGGCAGTCACCTTGCGTTCGATCTTTTGTCGAACGGCGTAGGACGGAATCGCGCCGTCGCTGTCGGGCAAGCAATGCAATATCTGAACGCCTCTCTTGTGCGCGACCGGTTGCAGGAAAAAGATCTGTCCGCTTACCTCTTTCTCAAGACCGATCCTCAGGCGTTCCCAGCCAAGCTGATTAAACAAATCAACAAACTTGAACGCCTGCAATTGGTAGATAACTTGGCTCATGTGTTTAATTTCCGATCAGCCCCATCGAGCAGATGATCTTCGGCTCGCGTTGTGCGGCTTCATCGTCAGCATAAGTGAGCTGGTTTTCCTCGCGAAGTGATTTCGCGGCATCGGCAAGTTGCTGGTCGTTGACACCGCTGCGCATCAGACGGTTGAGCGTGTCGGTGGCGCTTTCCAGCAGCGGGCGCGCGTAGATGTCTTCAATGGCGCGTTCCAGTTCATCGTCGGCAAACAGAGAGCCGCGCAAGCCGCGTGCATATTCCTTGAGACGGTCATAGCTGCGTCGGCGCGGGCTGGACGGACGCCCCAGGCTACCGCCCACCGCTTTATCCTGATTCACCGCAAGCTTGAGTCCAACCGCGACCAGATCATAATGATTTTCGGCGCGCGCCAGCGCGGGCTCATCCGACCCGCATTCCGCCGCCCGCAGGATGGTGAATTGAGATTCGGTCACGGCTTCTCCCCGCCCATTCACCCAGGCGAGGTGATCGTTGCCCTCCGGCGATTTGACGTAAACCAGGGCTCCCTCCGTTTCTTCGTCATCTCTTGTTTTTCCCGATCGCACCTCTCGCTGAGCGAGGAAATCAGAAGAAGGAAAGCGCTTGGCGGAAAAGATCACGGGGGGCAACGCTTCGATCTCTCGCGCCAGCGCCGGATTGCTTTCGGTAGCGCTTTTCCAGATTTGCCAAGCGTATGAAGCGAGATCAACTTCGTCATCCTGATCGTCGAGGGAACCAGCGGTTTGCAAGGAAAGTTTGCGTAGCCGCTCCGCATCCTCATCCTCAAAGAAGGCTTCGTCCGTTCCCACGACTTCGGCGTTTTCTTGCAGCCGTTGAGCAATACGTGCGCGCAATTTGATGAGCCGCTCAACGCCATCGGCAGGCAAAAAAGAGTAACAGAGAATCTCTTCGGCCTGTTGCCCGATACGATCTACACGGCCCGCGCGCTGAATGAGCCGGATGATAGCCCAGGGTAAATCAAAATTTACTACCACGGCGCAGTCCTGAAGGTTCTGCCCTTCGGAGAGAACGTCAGTGCAGACCAGCACGCGCAACTCGTCCGCCTTGGCGATCTTGGCGCGATTAGAGTGTGGCGAGAAACGGCAGGCGACGGCATAGGGGTCGGCTGAAGCGCCGGTGACCACCGCGAGCGAGCGAATGCCGCGCACCTGCAAAGCGCGTCCCAAATAACGCGCGGTATCCGCGAACTGGGTAAAAACCAGCACTTTATCGTTGCCGTGGGTGCGAGCAATCAGCGCTTCCAGTTGGACGAGCTTGCGGTCTTGCTCTGTCTTCCACAACCCATAGCGGTTGAGCAAGCCGCGCAGCGCGGCCACATCGTCCGCAAGGTGTTCATACAGGTCTTTCTTGAAGAGACGCGGGCCGATCCATTTGAAGCGCTTGCGATACTCGCTTACATACTGGCGATAGATGGTTGCCGCCTGGGTTGCCACATCGCTCGCATCGGCTTCTTCGAACACACCATCGAGCAAGTCCTCCTGTTCGCCGTACAACCCTTCCGCATCCTCGTCAAACCGGTCCGCATCGAGAATACCCGCATCCAGTGTGCCGATGGGAAGCTCCAGACCGTTATCGATCGCGTGCAGGTAAATCTCGTTACGCAGGATGTGCCGTTCGATGGATTGCAAGAAGGAGAAGCCGCTCGATTCCAGACGCTTGAACAGGTTGGTGCGGCAGAAACCGATCAGGCGTTTGCCCGCTTTACCGAGATCATCCATCTGCTTACGTTCAGCGGGAGACGCAGCTTTCATTGCCATGGCGTCCGCATAGCCGCCCAGCCCGTAGCGCGAGAGATGCAAACAGTTGATGACATCGACCACTTCCATCGAGTAGAGCTTGGCGTATTGATCGGCGGGATCGTTCTCATCCACGGTGAAAACGAGAGAAACAGGCTGGCGTTTGGGAAAGAACAGTTTTTCGCCATTGCGTACCTTGAGGTACCGGCGGCCTGTCGCGGAATCCTGATCGGTATAATGTTGAAGAATAAAAGTGCGGGTGCGGCGCACCATATAAAGGCGAATCAATTCTCGCCAATCATCCAGCACGTCGCTCTTTTCCATCGCCAATATCGAATGCGCGGGGCATTGATATTGCCTTTCGAATTGCGCAACCGTCATGTCTTTCTTACGCATGAAGTGCTCGGGACGAACGCCGATATTGGTGCGTTCTTCCACGAACAGGCGAAGTTGCGCGGAAAGATCGGTAAGTGTCTTGTTATAAGGGGTCGCCGTCAGCAGAATAACGCGTGCATCGCATTGCTTGATATAGTCGGAAATGGCTTTGTAGCGGTGGCCCGCGCGATTGCGAAGGTTGTGGCTCTCATCAATCAAGACCAGCCGGTAACGCTTGAGATTTTTCAACCCTTTTGTCTGTTGCCTGACCTGCGTTAGCGACATCACCGCGCCACGCAAACCATATTCCTTGCGGTAGTGCTCCCACATCGGTACGAGGTTTTTTGGACAGATAATGAGCGTTTCATAACCGAGATCATCTTCCACCATGCGTGCCAGTGCGACAGCCATCATGGTTTTTCCCAAGCCCACCACATCGCCAATGATGACACCACCGCGCCGGTGCAGGTGACGCGCGGCAATCTTCACCGCCGCTTTTTGAAACTCAAACAACTCTTCGTCAAATCGTGGCGGCAAGCGAAACTGGCTGAGGCCCGCGCGTGCCTCGACGCTGAGGTGATAAGCCATATTGAGGTAGATATGGTACGGCGGCACCCGCGTTTCGCGAGCCCAGCTTTGCTCGATTATTTCCGCCAGCTCGGCGGAAAGATCGAGACTCCAGCGGTCATTCCAGCGCACATTAAACCATATGGAAAGTTTGTTGGTCGCGTCGTGATCAAGCACATCGACATTCAACTCGCCTTGTTTGGAAAGTCCCGAAAAAGTAAGGTTACTGCTGCCAACAAAGCCCGTGATGGGATTGTTGGCGTCTTTGCGAAACAGGAGGTAGAGCTTGGCGTGGAGCGGATAGGGCAAGAACAGCTTGACCTGCACCTTACCCTCGCGCAGCTGTTTAGCGAGGCGTTGCAACCCGCTCTCATCGACCGCTGTCGGTGCGCCAAAAGTGATCTGCTCGCGCAAGTGAGCAGCGAAGCTATGTTTGATTCCGGTGGCGCGGGCGTTGTCCATGACTTCATCGTCGGCAACTGCCTGGTATAGCGCACGCACATCTTCACGCGGTGGACGCTGCATGCCGATCAATACCCGGCATCGCTGTCCCGCGTCACCCTTCCATCCATCGATCAGATCATCGATCGCTCGCCAGCCGCGAAGATTGAAATAACCGACGCAAAAATCAGCGTGAGTGGAAACGGCGAGTGTGTCACGCAGCGCAGGCAGCAGGGCTTGATCTATATTGTCAAAGACGCGCGGCATACTTTTTTCTTATCGTTTCGTACGCCGTTTCGCGCAGACCACGGGGTCTATCACTTGTTCTTGCTCGTTTCTGAAATCTTGATTGTCTATTACGCAGCATTCTATCCAAATCTGGTTGCGAGCCTGCCGGCATCCTGTATGTCAGGATTGAATTTTATTAGCGCGCCAAATCCATCACGATGTCAACTCCTGCCGCTAATCCCATCATCCTTATCCACAGTCACTTTTCATATTTTCAGCCCCGAGCAGTGTGAAGCCTAGAGCGCCCGCGGCGGCGCGCAGTTCCTGATCGAGCGTGGCCAGCGGCAAATTGAGGCGCTGCGCCAGTTCAAGATAGGAGGGCGCGCGTCAATTTAGTAGAGTCGGGATCTGGCGCGGTAGTGTAGGGTTGGC
>JAKDLC010000067.1 GCA_030453055.1 Nitrosospira sp. | reverse complement strand
AGACCTGGCTGAAGCTAATCATCCTGAATCCGGCGTTTGACGGGATGAAGTACAATCCTCCCTGTAGCAAACTCACCAATAAGGGTGAAGGTCAAGTTGGGCAAGGAATCTTTTTGGATCATCGCGCTAACTGAGAAACGAGTGGTCAATCGCCGGATTTAATCCGGCATTGTTACGATGGCGGAATCCAAGGCGTTTCGTAGTCATTCTCAATCAAATAACGCCTCGACAAATTCACGCGCGTCGAACGGTTTCAAATCTTCCATGCCTTCGCCTACGCCGATGAAGCGGATTGGCAACGGCGGCTTTTGCTGGCGTTGCCGGGCGATAGCGGCGATCACGCCACCTTTGGCGGTACCGTCGAGCTTGGTAACGATGAGACCGGTGAGACCGAGCGCGGAGTCGAAGGCTTGTACCTGATTAACCGCATTCTGGCCGATATTGGCGTCGAGCACCAGCAACACTTCATGAGGCGCACCCGGCTCGGCCTTGGTGATGACGCGCTTCACTTTCTTGATCTCCTCCATCAGATGCAATTGCGTAGCGAGCCGGCCGGCGGTGTCCGCCAGCACGATATCGATGCCGCGTGCTTTCGCGGCGTTGATCGCATCGAATATCACCGCCGCGGGATCGCCTTTTTGCTGACCAGTACTCTCCTGGGCAATGACGGCGACGCCGTTACGCTCACCCCAAGCCATGAGCTGCTCGCGTGCTGCGGCGCGAAAGGTGTCGCCGGCGGCGAGCAGCACGGTTTTTCCCTGTGACTGAAAATGATGGGCGAGTTTGCCGATCGAGGTGGTTTTGCCGGCACCGTTTACGCCTGCCAGCATAATGACGAAGGGCTTGTTCGCCGCCGTGTCGAGGGGCTGCGCCAGCGACGCAAGCAGGGCGACAAGCGCTTCCTGCAACGCGCCCTTGAGTTGCGCCGCGTCGATCAGGCCATTGCGCTTGACTTGTCTTCGCAGTTCTTCAAGCAGCCACGTGGTTGCAGACACGCCCATATCGGCCGTGAGCAGGATGGTTTCCAATTCCTCATAGCGGGCCTCATCTATCGTGCCGCCGCCGAACATGCCGGATAGCTGCCTGCCCAGATCATCGCGGGTACGGGAGAGGCCCTGTCTGACTCTGGCGGTCCAATTCACGGACGGGGCCTCGGCAGGCGCGGCGCTATTTTTCGATTTGAAGAAACTTTGCATTGTGTTAGGTTGTCAACATCGCTCACACTTCATGGCTGAATGGCAGAAACCGCAGACAGGAATTCATTCCGGGATTTTATTCCGTTTATCCAGATTCGGGTTATTAAAAAAATGAGACTTTATCATCGTGTTGCCATCCTTTCTTCCGGCTTGCAGGTCGTTGCGATGGTTCTGGCTTCGGTTATCTCGTTTGGAGCCGCTGCCACAGTCAACGAGTCTGTGCACGAATACACGCTCGACAATGGCCTTAAGCTGATCGTCAAGGAAGATCATCGCTCGCCGGTGGTAATCTCTCAAATCTGGTACAAGGCAGGCAGTATCGATGAACTGAATGGCACCACGGGGGTAGCTCATGTGTTGGAGCATATGATGTTTAAAGGCACAGATAAAGTACCCGGTGGAGAGTTTTCCAAGCGTATTGCGGAGGCCGGCGGACGTGAGAATGCTTTCACCAGCCGCGACTATACGGGCTATTTCCAGCAGTTACAAAAGTCCAAACTGCCGCTGGCGATGGAACTGGAGTCCGACCGGATGCGCAATCTCGTGCTGACGGAAGAAGAGTTTGCCAAGGAAATCAAAGTGGTGATGGAGGAGCGGCGCCTGCGCACCGATGACCAGCCGCGCGCCCTCTTGTATGAAAAAATGATGGCGGCCGCCTATCAGACGCATCCCTACAAGCATCCGGTAATCGGTTGGATGAACGATCTGGAGAACATGACAGTCAGCGATGCGAAAGAATGGTATGACCGTTGGTACGCGCCCAACAATGCCGTGCTGGTCGTCGTGGGCGACGTCAACCCGAAGGAAGTTCTCGCTCTGGCCAAAAAACATTATGGCCATATCAAGCCGCGCCCGCTATTACCCTTGAGTAAACGCAAACCGCAGACCGAACCCTTACAAGCCGGCGTCAAGCGGATTACGGTAAAGGCGCCGGCGCGGCTGCCCTATCTCGTGATGGGTTATCATGCGCCGACGTTGCGCAATCCCGGCACTGACTGGGAACCCTATGCGCTGGAAATGCTGGCGGGGGTCCTGGACGGCAATGAATCCGCCAGGCTCAACAGGGAGCTGGTGCGCGAGCAGCGCATTGCGAGTTCGGCGGGGGCAGGCTACGATTCCACCGCACGTGGTCCGGGCATGTTTTATCTCGAAGGCACGCCCAGCGAGGGAAAAACAGTGGCCGATCTGGAAGCCGCCTTGCGGCGCGAGGTGGAAAAACTCATACGCGATGGCGTAACCGAAGAGGAACTCGCGCGAGTCAAGGCTCAAGTCGTGGCCGGTCACGTCTTCCAGCTCGATTCAATGGCTGCACAGGCGATGCAGATCGGGCAGCTGGAGAGCATCGGATTGTCATATCGTGACGAGGATACGATGCTGGAAAAACTGAAAGCCGTTACCGCCGAGCAGGTACGCGACGTGGCAAAAAAATATTTGAAGGATGAGCGCCTGACCGTTGCAGTGCTCGATCCGCAACCGCTGGAACAGAAAGCGCCCCGTGCTCCTCCTGCAGGATTGAGACACTGAACAATCAGCATGACTATCGCGGATTTGTTTTCCATCGCTAACCGTATGGGTTCATGGTTGGTCAGTCCAGAGAGGTTCCGATGCACATGATGCACCTGATGCGCTTCATATTCGTGCTGCTTTTGGGCATTTACCCGCAATGGGTCTTTGCCGCGCTGCCGATACAACACTGGCAAACGTCTTCCGGCGCCAACGTGTATTTCATCGAAAGCCACGATTTACCGATATTGGATGTCAGTGTAGATTTCACTGCCGGCAGCAGCACCGATACTCCGGACAAGTCCGGCCGTGCCGCCATGACTTTGCATCTGCTGAATCAGGGCGCGGGAGGATTGTCCGAAGACCAGATCGCCAAAGCGATAGCCGATGTGGGCGCACGAATCGGCGCCCACTTCGATGAGGACCGCGCGGGAATTACGCTACGCACGCTGAGCAGCCCGCGGGAGCGCAAACAGGCGCTGGATATATTCGCTACCGTCATCCAGCAACCGGAGTTTGCGGCAAATGTCCTGGAGCGTGAAAAGGCGCGTGCGATCGCCGGATTGCAGGAAGCGGACACCAAGCCCGCGACCATCGCTGATCGTGCTTTGATGAAAATGCTCTACGGCAGTCATCCTTATGGATTGCGCGGTTCAGGCGAGGTTGACAGTGTGCGCGCCTTGCGCCGCGAGGACCTGATGGATTTCTACCGGTCCCGCTATACCGCCGGGGAGGCGGTGATATCCATCATGGGTGACGTAAGCCGTGCCGAAGCGGCAGCTATCGCCGAATCGCTGACGAAGGACTTACCGCAAGGCAAGCCTGCGGATGCCTTGCCGGCGGTAGCAGCGCCGGTTGCGGAGACCAGAAGAATCGCCCATCCCGCGACGCAAAGCCATATCGTCCTTGCTTATCCGGGGCTCCAACGCGACGACCCGGACTATTTTCCGCTTCTCGTCGGCAATTACATACTTGGCGGAGGCGGATTCACCTCGCGCCTGATGGAAGAGATCCGCCAGAAACGCGGGCTTGCCTACAGCGTCCACAGCCATTTTTCTCCACTGGAGAAGAAGGGCCCGTTTGAAATCGGCTTGCAAACCCAAAAAGAGCAGTCTGAAGAGGCACTGGCGCTGACGCGGAAGATTTTGAGCGATTTTGTCGCGGACGGCCCTACGGAAAAAGAGCTTGCCGCAGCCAAACAAAACATTATCGGCAGCTTTCCGCTGCGCATCGACAGCAACAAGAAAATCATGGGATATCTGGCCTTGATCGGTTTTTATGATTTGCCCCTCACCTATCTGGAGGACTACGTGAAAGCAGTGGACAAGGTGACCGTTGCACAGATCAGGGACGCGTTTCAGCGCCGTATCAACCCGGACGGTATGGTGGCTGTCGTAGTGGGGGCTAAGGAAGAAAAATAGAAAGGCGCGCAATGTAGCTGGCGTCCCGGCGTACAATCAGCGCTTCGCTTTGTTGAGATTTCATCGCGCGCATGTGATTAGAAACGAAGTCCGCATCATCGGCGGCGAATGGCGCAGCCGCCTGATCACTTTTCCCGGCCGCGCCGATCTGCGGCCGACACCTGATCGCGTACGCGAGACCGTATTCAACTGGTTGGGACAGGATCTGAGTGGGAAGACCTGTCTGGACCTGTTTGCAGGCAGCGGCGCGATGGGTTTCGAGGCCGCGTCCCGGGGAGCCGAGCAGATAGTCATGGTCGAGTCCAATCCCGAGGTATTGAAGGCGCTGGAAATCAATTCGCGAAAACTGAACGCCAGGCAGATACAATTGGCGGCTACCGATGCGTTAAGATTCGTGGATGCCGATCGACGACTATTCGACATCATTTTCGTTGATCCACCGTATCGTCTCGACCTGCTACCTGAATTGCTATCCCGGCTTCCTTCACACCTTGCTGAAAACGGACTGGTCTACGTGGAAGACGGCGGCATGCCGGAACCCGGCGCGGACTGGCTGGTGTGGCGCAAGGCACGGGCAGGCAAGGTATATTACCAGCTATTAAAATCTGCAAAAAATGGATAAAGCGATCTATCCCGGCACGTTCGATCCCATCACGCGGGGTCACGAGGATCTGGTCCGGCGTGCGTCGCGTCTGTTCGATCAGGTAGTGGTTGCGGTAGCGGTAAGCAGCGGCAAGGAACCGTTTTTTACTCAGGATGAGCGAGTGGCAATGGTGCGGCAGGTGCTGAAGGATTGCCGCAACGTCGAAGTGACGGCCTTCTCGGGTCTGTTGATGGAGTTCCTGCAAAAGCAGAACGCCCGAGTGGTTTTACGCGGCCTGCGTGCGGTGTCCGATTTTGAGTACGAATTTCAGATGGCCGGAATGAACCGTAGTATGTACCCCGATGTTGAGACCGTATTCATGACACCATCGGAGCAATACATGTTTATTTCCGCCACCATCGTTCGGGAAATCGCGCTATTGGGCGGAAACGCGGACAAGTTTGTGCATCCCCTGATCGCCGCGCGGCTCCGGGCGAAAATCGAGACCTGATTTTTTGAGGTTGCCATGGCGTTATTGATTACCGACGAATGTATCAATTGCGACGTCTGCGAGCCGGAATGTCCCAACGGCGCCATTTCTCAGGGTGAAGAACACTATGTGATAGACCCCAACCTGTGCACCGAATGCGAGGGGCATCACGACGTTTCGCAATGTGTGGAAGTATGCCCGGTGGACTGCATCATCCTCAACCCGGACGTCGTCGAGACCAAAGCGCAGTTGTACGAAAAATACCTTGCGCTTACCGGGCGGCAAGCTCCTCGGGGATAGGATAGCGTCTCGGTCCAAAAATCGCCGTACCTACCCGTACCATGGTAGCGCCTTCTTCGATCGCGATATCGAGATCCTCCGACATGCCCATCGAGATCGTGTCGAGATCATGGCCAGCCTCCTTTAGCTGATCGTACGCTTCTTTCAGCATGCGGAACTGGCTGCGCTGCAGGGCGGTGGCTTTAGTCAGCTCGGGAATGGCCATCACCCCCCGTAGTTTCAGGCGGGGCAGCTCCACGACATGCGCCGCCAGATCGGCGGCCTCTTCGGGCGCCACACCGCTCTTACTATCCTCTCCGCTTACGTTGACTTGCAGGCATACCTGAAGGGGGGGCAACGATTCGGGCCTGTCCTTCGACAGGCGGTCGGCAATTTTTTTCCGGTCTATACTATGCACCCAGGCGAAGTTCTCCGCGATGCGCTTTGTTTTGTTGCTCTGTATGGGGCCGATGAAATGCCATTCGATGGGCAAATCGGTGAGCGCTGCGATTTTTACCAACGCCTCCTGAAGATAATTTTCCCCGAAAATGGTCTGTCCGGCGGCAAAGGCTTCGCGCAGACACTCGGCAGGATTGGTTTTACTCGCGGCTAACAGCGTAATGGTTTCGAGTGGCCGGCCTGTTTTTTCTGCAATCTCCTTAATACGGCCTCTTACCTTCCGTAACCCCGAGGCAATGTTTGTCGTATTGGGTTCCATTTTTGCCTTGTTTTATTAGGATTACGCGTCTATATGGTCAAACTGAGATGGTTCATAGGCAAATTCTAAATCTCCCGCCACCCCGGCAATTTTGTCTACAGGGATCCCAAAACATTACGTGAGCGTAAGCATAGTAGAGGTACTGACCTTTACGGTCAAGAATAAAGGCGTCCGAATGTAGGGCGTCAATAAGCGAAGCGCATTGCGCCGAATGGGTTAACTTCATATTTGTTTCAATCTTATATTCCATCGCATCTTCACCGTCTGCCAGGCACGTCCCAGTCATAACGCAGTATTTGTTTATGGGAGGAATTCCCATCCGGCGCAATGCGCTTCGCTTATTGACGCCCTACCGGTATTTCACCCGCCCTGCCAATGCTGGGTAAGTAAACAGAAAAACAGGGTCGTGGCGTAAATCCGCCGCCACAGCCGCGCACTGAATCGTATCAATCATTCAATGCGTTAGAAAGCGGACAATCTATTTGCTACCAAACCGGACAATTCTATTTGTTGCTAACAGAATAAAGGCGTCCGAATAAAGACGCCGGCACACGTCACATCAGTAAATCACCTTCACGTTCTCCGCCTTGAAATGCGCCGATAGGGATTGCAGCAGGTTGTCCTGGAGGCTGACGCGCCACGCATCGCCCAGTTCAAGTTCGCAAACCGCGCTCCGGTTGCGGTAAACCACTAACACCGGGCAGGATTCGTCATTGCCGCCTTTACCATGAGCGGCTTTACCGGGACTCGCGTTGCTGCGATAGGGCGCAAGCAATTCCTTTAGTCTGACGGTATTCGCTAGTCCGTTGCAATAGAGCTCCATGCGCTTGGCGTAGCGCGAGCGGGCGCTGTCGATGTTATATAACTGCTCGGCGGAAATGCGCAGCCCGGCGCCATACTCGTCATCCCCGCCCTTGGTGTTCACTTTGGCCTCCACCAAAAGCAACTGATCTTCTTTCAGCCAGCCACGGGCAGTCTCGAACAGTTCGTTGTACACAACCAGCTCCACGCGCGCACTGCCATCATCCAATACGATCACCCCCATCCTGCCGCGTCGCGTCACTTGTGTGCGAATAGCGTAGACGATGCCTGCCAGAAGTTGCGGTTCCCGCTGGGGATTCAGCCGATCCAGCCGGGTGCGTACGAAATGCTTCAGATCCTCCGCATAGGCATTGAACGGGTGCCCGCTCAAATAAAATCCCAACGCCATCTTTTCGTTTTTCAGTTTTTCCTTGTCGATCCATGGCGCCACGTTGATCAGGCTCGATGGTGCCGTCGGGTGGTCGCCTTCGCCAAACAAGCTCTCCTGATTGGCTGCGCGGCTGGCTTGGTCGGCAGATTCGAGCGCAATGCCGACCGATGCCAGCAGGCCCGCCCGATGGCTGTTGAGGGAGTCGAACGCACCGGCGCGAATGAGTGATTCGACCACACGGCGGTTGACGATTCGTTTGTCCACCCGGCGGCAGAAATCAAACAGATCCGTGTAGGGCCCATCCTGGTCACGTGCCTTGATGATTGCGGCAATCGCCGATTCTCCGGTTCCTTTCACTGCGCCCAAGCCATACCGTAGGGTTTTCCCGTTCACCGGAACGAAGCGGTGACCGGAGAGATTGATGTCGGGGGGCAGAATAATGAGACCGTTGGCAATGCTATCCTCAAAAAACGCATGCACCTTGTCGGTATCGTCCATGTCGGCGGACAGGGTGGCGGCCATGAATTCGGCTGGATGATGCGCCTTGAGGTAGGCGGTCTGGAACGCGATCAAGGCGTAAGCCGCCGCGTGCGATTTGTTGAATCCGTAGCCCGCGAATTTTTCCATCAGATCGAAAAGCTCGCTTGCATCACGTTCTGTCAAACCGTTCTTGATCGCCCCCGGAACAAAAATGTCGCGCTGCAAAGCCATCTCTTCAACTATTTTCCTGCCCATCGCCCGCCGAAGCAGGTCGGCGCCGCCGAAACTATAGCCGCCTATCACCTGCGCGATTTGCATCACCTGTTCCTGGTAAATCATTACGCCGTAAGTGGGTTCAAGTATGGGTTGCAAGCGTGGATCGAGATACTCCACGCGCTTGCCGTGCTTGCGTTCGACAAATTCGGGAATCAGGGCCATCGGCCCCGGGCGGTACAACGCCACCAAGGCGATGATGTCTTCGAAACGGTCGGGTCTGGCCTTCTGCAATAAATCCTTCATGCCGCGCGATTCGAACTGGAATACTCCCACGGCGTTACCCTGCCGCAACAGCGCATACGTGCCGGGATCGTTCAACGGGAGATTTTCCAGACAGAAGGGTTCAGCGTTGGATTCAGCGTTCATGAGGCTGGATTTGGCAGTCCGCTGGCCGGTATCCATTGCGGCATCCACTGCGGCATCGGGGCTCCGTTCCGCAGTTTCCGATTTGCGCTGCCTGATGTATCTGACGGTCCAGTCGAGTATGGTCAAGGTCCGCAGCCCCAGGAAGTCGAACTTCACCAGACCGATTTTCTCCACGTCGTCTTTGTCGAGCTGACTTATCACCGAATCGCCCGAGTCCGCGCAATAGATCGGGCAAAAATCGGTAATCTTTCCCGATGCGATCAGTACGCCGCCGGCGTGCATGCCGACGTTGCGCGTCAGTCCTTCGAGACGTTCAGCCAGCTCCAGCAGATTACGTACCTCTTCTTCCTTTTGCGCGCGTTGATTCAGTTGCGGTTCCTCCTCACGCGCTTTTTTCAAGGTCATGCCGAGATCGAACGGTATCAGTTTCGCCAGCTGATCGACGAAGTTATAAGGCAAATCGAGCACACGCCCCACGTC
>JAKDLC010000066.1 GCA_030453055.1 Nitrosospira sp. | reverse complement strand
CTCGAGAACCCCTGGATGCGGAACGCGCGCATCGGTTCGGCGGAGGCGGGCATCGAGGCCAACCGCGCAAGCTTTACCCAGGTGCGCGCGGATTTGGCGGCGCAGTTGCGTGTGCGCGCCTATGAGTTGTTGCTGCGACGGGAAATAGCGCGCATGGAGACCAGCATTTTCGAACTGATGGAAGAGGTGCGGCGGCGCATCAAAATAGGCGTAGGTGTGGGAGAAACCGCGCGCTTCGAACTGGTCAGAGCCGAAGCCGAGGTTTTGAATGCGGCCAACCGTAAAGAGGCGGCCGAACTGGGTGCATTGCGGGCGCGGGTTGCACTGATGCAGTTTACCGCCGGCGCCTTGAAGCCTGATTTCGCGATAAACGCATCGTTGTTCGATCCGGTCAACCTGCCTTCGCTGGAGCAGTTGCGTCAGGAAGTGCCGGCGGTCAACCCCGAGATTTTGCGCCTGGAAGCCGAGCAGAACCGCGCCCGGCTGCGAATCGATCAGGAACGGCATTCCGTGCTGCCCTCGGTGCAGATTTTACTCAGCAATTTTCAGGAAGCCCAATACACTTCGAATACGGCAGGTTTCAACGTGACGGTTCCCCTGCTTTACCAACGCCGCGGCGAGATCAACGCGGCCGTGGCGGAATCTGCGCGGGTGCGCGAAACGCTGGAATACCGCCGTTATGAGGTCGGCCAGTTACTCGAAGCCGCCTGGCAGGCCCTGCAGATTGCGAGGCGCAGGGTGGAGATGTTCGAGGGCGGAATAATCAAGGAAGCCGAGAATGCATTGGAGATTGCCCAGGCGGCTTACCGCTTCGGCGAGCGTGGCTTCATCGAAGTGCTCGACACGCAGCGCATCTTGCGAGGAATACTGGCGGATTCGTTGCAGGCACGCTTTGATCTACAGGCCGCCGCCGCCGAAATCGACCGGCTGCGGGCTCATTATCCAAGGGACGGTGTAATCGAATGAAGGCCACGATAGGAATCATCGGCGCCATTGCAATCAGTACGCTGCTTGCCGCAGGATGTGGCGGCAGCAAGGAGGCCGCGTCCTCCAAAAAAGAAGCCAAGCAAGAGCAGGAGAATGTGAACAGTATCACGATCAGGCCGGAAATGGAGTCTCGCATCACGATCGGCCAGCCCACGATGGTCAACCTTGCCGATAAGTTACAGGTTCCGAGCCGGGTCGAGGTGGACGAGGAGAGGCTCGTTCGCATCGGCTCCTACGTGACCGGACGCATTATCGATCTATACGTCACGCTGGGCGACAGCGTGGATAAGGGGCAGCCTTTGGCGCGTATTTCCAGTCCTGAGCTGACTCAGGCACAACTGGCCTATTTGAGCGCGTTTTCGCGAACCGTGGTGACGCGAAAAGCAGCCGAGCGTGCTCGCCACTTGCTGGCCGCCGACGTGATTTCCCTCGCCGAGGTGGAGCGGCGCGAATCGGAACTGGCGATTGCCGAGGCCGAGCTGGGCGCCGCGGCGGATCTGTTGCGGTAGCTCGGCATGGACAGCGCGAAGTTGAAAACCCTGGCGAAGAAGGGGGATATCGTGCCCTCCGTCACCATCGATTCGACGAGGAACGGCATCGTTATCGCGCGGAATGTCATCATCGGCCAGGTGGTGCAACCGGCCGACAAGCTATTCGGGGTGGCCGATCTGTCTTCTGTCTGGGTGGTGGGCGACGTGCCGGAACAGATCGCGCGTAATGTGAAGGTAGGTCAACATGTGAACATTCATGTTCCGGCGCTGGGCGATGCGGAATTCGACGGTCTCATCATATTCGTTGCCGATACGGTCGATCCGCTAACCCGCACGGTGATGGTGCGTACGCTGGTGGAGAATCCGCAGCGCAGTCTCAAGCCCGACATGTTGGCCAACATGCACATTGTCGATAATCCGCATAAAAGCCTGGCAGTGCCGGAAACGGCGGTGGTGCGCGAGAGAAACCAGGATTATGTATTCCTGTCTCAGGGCGATAACCGGTTCTTGCGCGTGCCCGTCGAACTGGGTCCCGAAGTCGGCGATGTGTATCCGGTGCTGAAAGGGGTCACCATCGATCAGAAAATCGTCGTGGACGGCGCCTATCACCTGGACAACGAGCGCAAGCTCGCCGAAATGGAATGATCCAATGCTAGTCTCCGTCGTGCGCTTCATGCTCAGGCAGCGGCTGCTCGTCGTAGTGGTCTCGATCGCCCTGTGCATCGCGGGCGTGTTTGCCGCAAAGAATCTCTCGGTCGACGCCTTCCCCGATGTGACCAACATACAGGTAATCGTCGCCACCGTCTCGATCGGCCGCAGTCCCGAGGAGATGGAGCGGCTGGTCACGATCCCGGTGGAACTCATCATGATCGGCCTGCCGAATCTGGTCGAGATGCGCGCCATGAACAAGAGCGGGCTGTCGCTCATCACCCTGGTGTTTACCGACGAGACCGACGTTTACTTTGCGCGCCAAGTGGTGATGGAACGACTGGTCGAAGTCATTCCCACGCTGATACCCGGCATCTCGCCGGTGCTGGGGCCGGTCACCACCGGGCTGGGCGAGATCTACCAATACACGGTCGAACACCCCGACGACGGCAAGCGCGAACTCACGGTCGCCGAGCTGACCGAACGGCGCACGATCCAGGATTGGGTGGTGCGGCCGCTGCTGCGCTCGGTCCGCGGCATAGCGGGCGTCAACTCCATCGGGGGTTATGTCAAGGAATACCTCGTGCTGGTCAACCCGAACCGGCTGCGCCATTATAATCTGACGTTGGGAGAGGTCGACCGCGCCATCGCGAGCAACAACGCCAACGCCAGCGGCAACATTCTGGTGCTGCACGCGGAGCAGTATTTGATCCGTGGCGCCGGCCTGATCAAAACGCTGGACGATATTCGCAACATCGTGATTAAAGAGACGGAAGGCGTGCCGGTATACGTGCGCGACGTGGCCGAAGTACGGTTCGGCGAAAAGGTGCGCCAGGGGGCCAGCATCAAGGGCGGCTACACCGAGACCGTCTCCGGCATCGTCCAGATGCTGGCCGGTGGGAACGCCAAGGAGATCGTCGGGCGGCTAAAGGCGAAAGTCGCCGATATCAACGAGCGCGGCCTGTTGCCGGGCGGACTTCAGATCGTGCCTTTTTATGATCGGACCATTATGGTGGATGCGGCGTTGTACTCCGTGTACAAGGTATTGATCGAGGCATTGGTCTTCGTCATCCTGGTCATGATTATCTGCCTGGGCAACTTGCGCGTGAGCCTGGTCGTGTGCGCGACGCTCATCATCACGCCGCTGGTCACGTTCATGATAATGAATTCTCTGGGCATTCCGGCCAATCTGATGTCGCTGGGAGGGCTGACAATCGCCATCGGGCTGATGGTCGATCCCACCGTGGTGGTGGTGGAAAATATCTTCCTGCGCCTGAGCCACGCCACGGGTGACGAGCCGAAGGCCGAGACGATCGCCAAGGCGGCCGCCGAGGTGGGTGCGCCGGTGATCTACGGCATTATCATCATTGTCCTCGTGTTCCTGCCCTTGATGACCCTGCAGGGCATGGAAGGCAAGATGTTCAGCCCGCTCGCCGTCACCATTTCCATCGCGCTGATGGTGGCGCTGTTCGTTTCGGTGATATTGTCGCCGGTGCTGTGCGACTATGCGCTGAAAGGCGGAAGCGAGCACGATACCAGGCTCGTCGCCTTCCTCAAGTCTCTTTACCTGCGCTTGCTTTATTTGGCGCTGGCGCATCCAAAAGGCACCGCGATAGTGTCGGTGGGCTCTCTTCTGCTGGCGGTCGGCTTGTTTCCGTTGCTCGGCAAATCCTTCATTCCGATCATGAGGGAAGGTTCGGTGACGCCCGTGATTATCCGCGTCCCCTCCATTTCGGTGCCTGAAGCGGTCGAGCTGGAAAAGGAGGCGTTGAGCCTGATCGCCGCGGTGCCGGGAGTAGACATCGTGGTATCCAAGCTCGGCCGGGGCGCGGAGCCCGCCGACCCGGCGTCGCAGAACGAGTCCGACCCCATTGCGGCGCTGGACCTGGAAGGCTCGGGCCGCACCCAGAGAGAGATCGAGGATGATATCCGCAAGGCGCTGGCGGTGCTGCCGGGCGTGAATATCGCGCTGTCGCAGCCGATTGCGCAGCGGGTGGACGAGATGCTGACCGGCGTGCGCTCGCAACTCGCGGTCAAGATCTTCGGCGACGACCTGGACGAGTTGCGCAGATTGTCGGAGCACGCGGCGCGCATCATCAAGTCGACGCGCGGTGCGCGTGACATCCGCCTGGAACGCCTGTCGGGCCAACAGGAATTGACGATCGACATCGACCGCCGCGCCATTGCCCGGTATGGCCTCAACGTCGCCGATGTGAACGAGCTGATCGCAACGGCCATCGGCGGCAAGGCGGTCACCATGGTGTTCGAGGGTGAGCGGCGCTTCGTGCTCCGCTTGCGCTACCCGGAGCATTTCCGCGACGATGTCGAGGCCATCCGCGATCTGTTGCTGCGCCCCCCGGCGGGCGCCGGTCCCGGAGGCTTGATGGCCAGCGGCGGACAACTGGTGCCGTTGAGCGCGGTGGCGGATATCCGCGTTGTCGACGGCCCGGCGATCATCTCGCGCGAACACGCCAAACGCCGGGTGGTGATCGGCGTCAACGTGCAAGACCGCGACATTGGCGGTTTCGTAGAGGAACTGAAGCAGCGTACCGCCAAGGAAATCGAGCTGCCTCCCGGTTACCACTTCGTTTGGGGCGGACAGTTCGAGAACATGGAGCGCGCCATGGCGACGCTTTCCGTGATCGTGCCGATTACCTTTGTCGCAATCTTCTTTCTGCTGTTTATGTTGTTCGGTTCGGTCAAGCTTGCCTTGCTTATCTTTACGGCTTTGCCGTTTGCTGCCGTCGGCGGCGTCGTCGGATTGTACCTCACGGGCGAGTATCTGTCGGTGCCGGCCTCGGTGGGTTTCATCGCGGTATGGGGCGTCTCCATATTGAACGGTGTGGTGTTGGTTTCCTTTATCAAGGAACTGCGCGAGAGCGGGCTGAGCGTGCGTGACGCTGTGAAGACCAGTTGCGAGGCGCGCTTCCGTCCCGTGCTGATCACCGCCGCGGCGACGATACTGGGTTTGGCGCCGTTCCTGATTGCCACCGGCCTGGGTTCCGAAGTGCAGAAGCCGCTCGCCGTCGTGGTGATCTGCGGACTGATTACCGCGACAGTGATGACGAAGGTGGTGGTGCCCATGTTGTACCGCTATTTCGATCCAATGCCGGACGTGCCTGCTCGAGGCGCCACCACGGAGACCAACATCGTCAAGGAGACCAGCATCGACAAGGAGCCCCCCCGCCCTGGTTTACTCGCCAGAATACGCGCCAGGTTCAGGAGGAGCCACCAAACTCCCGGCGCGTGACTTGTTCATGGACAAGGATATCCGCGAGCCCGCATAATACAAGCCTGTGTGGAGGGAGTTGAGCGGGCGCAACCCATGACACATCAAACCATGAGATTGGCTGGAAATGGCGAGTCCGGCAATGGCGGTTCTGTGAGGCGGAAAATGAGCCCAGTGATGGGTTGCGCTTCGCTCCACCTATCCTGCGAAACTGTGTAGAGACTAATCATAAGAAAGATCATGCCGTTATCCCCCGCGACCGCAAACGATAAAGCCAATATCCTGGCAGAGGCGCTGCCGTATATCCAGCGCTTTCATGGCAAAACCATTGTCATTAAATATGGCGGCAATGCCATGATCGAGGAAAACCTCAAACAGGAGTTTGCCCGCGATGTGGTGTTGCTGAAGCTGGTGGGCATGAATCCTGTAATCGTTCATGGCGGAGGGCCCCAGATCAACGAGATGTTGGAGCGGGTGGGCAAGCGGGGCGAATTCATTCAGGGGATGCGCATAACCGACTCTGAAACGATGGACATGGTGGAAATGGTGCTGGGTGGACTGGTCAATAAGGACATCGTCAATCTGGTCAACCGTCATGGCGGCCATGCGGTGGGGTTGACCGGCAAGGACGGCGGCTTCATTCGCGCCAAAAAAATGCGTATGCCGGATAAGGAGAAAATTGGCGAGTGGATCGACATTGGCCAGGTCGGGGAGATCGAAAGCATCGATCCCGCCCTGATTGCGCTGCTTGAAACGCGAGATTTCATTCCGGTGATTGCGCCGATCGGCGTGGGCAAAGATGGCGAGTCCTATAATATCAATGCCGATCTGGTGGCGGGCAGGCTGGCCAGCGTTTTGAGGGCCGAGAAATTGATACTGCTCACCAACACCCCCGGCGTGCTGGACAGGAACGGTAATTTATTGACCGGATTGACGGCGGAGCGGGTGGACGAATTGTTCGCCGACGGAACCATCTCGGGTGGCATGATGCCAAAAATCGGCTCGGCGCTGGACGCCGTGAAAAGCGGAGTCAAATCCTGTCACATCATCGATGGACGGGTGGAACACGGATTGTTGCTGGAGGTTCTGACAGATAAGGGTGTGGGGACGCTGATCGAGGCGGACTGATCGCCGCTGTGGCTCGTGCGGTGCAATGCGCTACGCTTATTGCACCCTACGCCTGCTGAATTGAATTAAAGAGTGATTGAATCGAGGTCCCATGCCTGCTAAATCCGGGGAAAGAAAAGATCAAATCCTGCAGGTTCTGGCGGAAATGCTGGAAGGTCCGCGTGCGGGAAAAATCACCACAGCGGCGCTGGCGGCTCAACTCGACGTTTCCGAGGCGGCGCTCTACCGTCACTTCGCCAGCAAAGCCCAGATGTTCGAAGGGTTGATCGCATTTATCGAGAAAACCCTGTTCAGCCTTATCAATCAACTGACAGCGGAAGAAAAAAGCGGCATCAGGCAAGTGGAAGGCATCCTCTCCCTGCTGCTTGGGTTCGCCAGTAAGAACCCCGGGATGACACGAGTGCTGATCGGCGACGCACTGATAAACGAGAACGATCGCCTGCAAGCACACATCAATCAATTGCACGACCGGCTTGAGACGACGCTGAAACAAGCGCTGCGCTTCGCGGTAAGCGAGCAGGAAATCGCCGCGGACCTGGATGTACCCGCCCAAGCCAACCTGCTGATGTGCTATGTTACGGGGCGTTGGCACCAGTTTGCCAAAAGCGGCTTCAAGCGAGACCCGCTGGAGTATTGGGAAGCACAGCGCAAAGAATTGCTGTCGAACGAAGCGCTCAAATGCACGGTTCCCGCCGCTGATCGAAACGGCGGTGCAGGTTATTCGGTTATCACCGGCTCATGAATGCCACACACCGTGCATACCGGGTCTTTATTCAATTTGATTGCACGCCATCCCATCGTCAAGCCGTCCAGCAACAGCAAACGGCCATTCAGGTTTTCTCCGATATCGAGGAGAATTTTGAGCGTTTCGGCTGCCTGCACACAACCAATCATACCCACCAGCGGCGCAAACACCCCCATCTCCGCGCAACGTGTGTCTTCGCTTTCGCCGTTTACAGGAAACAGGCAGTGATAGCAGGCACTGTAGGCGTGGCGCATGTCAAATACGGTGACTTGCCCATGGAAACGCACCACCGCGCCCGATACGAGCGGTTTTTTGCGGATCGTACAAACCCGGTTGACGGCATGCCGGGTGGGGAAGTTGTCGCTCGCATCGACCACCACATCGGCGTCCGCGATTAGTTGCAGCAGCCTGCCTTCAGTCATGCGCTCGTCCAGCGCAATGACGTTGACATCCGGATTGACGCCCGCAAGCGTTTTTTTGGCGGAATGCGCCTTGGGTGTACCGATGCGATCCGTGCTGTGAGCGATTTGCCGCTGAAGATTGGTCAGGTCAACCTCGTCACCGTCGCAAATAGTCAGCCGGCCAACACCGCTCGCGGCCAGGTACATCGCGACAGGCGAACCCAGGCCCCCCGCGCCGACCAGGAGCACGTGCGACCGGATTAAAGCTTCCTGACCCTCTATGCCAATTTGCGGCAACAGAATGTGGCGGCTGTAGCGCAGCAACTGATCGTCATTCATCGCTCACATTGACGCCGAGGTGTCAAAGAACCTTTGAGCAGAGCACGATGGCGTCTTTTGGAATGGTATGCGCAATAATCAGCATGGCAATAGTTATTGATGGGGAATTCCCGTACGGTTCATACGGCGCAATGCGCTTCGCTTATTGACGCCCTACACCTTGTGTTTGTAGATATACGGCGCAATAAGCGACGCGCATAAGTAAAGTGTAGGGCGCAATAAGCGAAGCGCATTGCGCCGTATATCGGAATCAGTTAACGGCCTTGGCTGTGTCCTGGTTCGATATCGCCGGCCCATTTTTAAAGTAATTCATTGCCTGGGTCAGCAACAGATCGCCACTGGAACCAAATTCGGGAGGCGTGTCACTCTTCTTATCTTTGCCATCACCATTTGCGGGCTTGGCTGTCTTGGCCGCGGGCTCCGGCGCCTTCGCACCTTCGGTATCAGGCGTGACTTGCTCGGTTTTTTCCTTTGCCTTTTCCTTCCCCTTGCCGTTGGACAGGTGGCGCTCCAGATCGGATTCACGCAAACGCTCGGTTTCCTCTTTCGCCGATGCATCGAGGATATCCGGCGTGATTCCCTTGGCCTGGATCGATTGTCCGTGGGGCGTGTAGTAGCGCGCAGTAGTAAGCTTGATAGCGGTATTGTTGCCTAGCGGCAGTATGGTTTGCACCGAACCCTTCCCGAACGTCTGCGTACCCATGATTATCGAGCGCTTATGATCCTGCAAGGCTCCCGCCACGATTTCCGAAGCGGAGGCCGAGCCACCGTTTACGAGGGTAATCATCGGTACGGTCTTGATGGCGGGCGGCAAACGCTTCAGATAATCGTTTTTTGTATCACGCAGGTAGAATTCCGGGCTGGCTTTCAGCTTCATCCTGGCGTCCTCGGTGCGGCCATCCGTATAAACCACCAGCGAATTGGCCGGCAGAAAGGCGGCGGAAACCGCAACCGCGCCATTCAGCAACCCTCCGGGATCGTTACGCAGATCCAGCACCAACCCCTTCATCGGGATGGGGCTTTCCTTGAATAATTTCTCTATGGCCTTGATCAGG
>JAKDLC010000065.1 GCA_030453055.1 Nitrosospira sp. | reverse complement strand
ATGCAACGGCACGATATCTCTACGGCAGCAGTGCGGAGCCCGCGCCGTATCGGCATCTGGACGGATTGGCCTTTTTCGACAAGGTCATCAACATGGATCAAAGCCCCATCGGCCGCACTCCGCGCTCCAATCCGGCCACCTATACCGGACTCTTCACACCTATCCGTGACCTGTTTGCGGGCATACCTCAGGCGCGCGAACGTGGCTACGGACCGGGGCGATTTTCATTCAACGTCAAGGGCGGGCGCTGCGAAGCCTGCCAGGGCGACGGCATGATCAAGGTTGAAATGCATTTCCTTCCGGATATATATGTGTCATGCGATGTCTGCCATGGCAAGCGGTATAACCGCGAAACCCTGGAAATTCAATACAAAGGAAAAAACATCAACGAAATTCTACAGATGACAGTGGAGCATGCGCACGAATTTTTCAGCCCCGTGCCGGTTGTGGCCCGGAAGCTGAAAACCTTGCTGGACGTTGGGTTGGGTTACATCACCCTGGGCCAGTCCGCGACCACGCTTTCCGGCGGCGAAGCCCAACGGGTAAAGTTATCGCTGGAACTTTCCAAGCGCGATACCGGCCGCACCCTCTACATCCTCGATGAGCCGACTACCGGCCTCCATTTCCAGGATATCGATCTGCTGCTGAAAGTGCTGCATCGGCTGCGCGACCACGGCAACACCGTGGTAGTCATCGAGCATAATCTGGATGTGATCAAGACCGCTGACTGGATCATCGACCTCGGTCCCGAGGGCGGTGAAGGCGGCGGACGGATCATCGCTGCGGGGACACCGGAAGAAATAGCAATGAATGAGCGCAGCTTTACGGGACATTACCTGAAAAGCGTACTCGGTTCAGAGACACAAAAGGGGCAATATGGACCCTCGCGAACTTCTGCTCGATAGCTTCAATGCCGCAATCGCCGCAGCCGACCCGCGGCTTATCGTGCCCCGGCACTTGCCGCCTGATTTACCTAAAGGGCGCACTCTGGTGGTCGGCGCAGGGAAAGCGGCTGCGGCAATGGCTCTGGCGGTGGAAAACCATTGGCGAAAAGACGCACTACTGAATGGTATCGTTGTTACCCGCTACGGACATGGCTTGCCGCTCAAGCGCATCACGGTCGTTGAAGCCGGACATCCGCTACCTGACGAACGAGGTGAACAAGCGGCGCGGGAAATTCTGGCCGAAGTGGAAAACCTTGGCCCTGATGATTTGTTGCTATGCCTGCTGAGCGGCGGCGGCTCAAGCCTGCTGTCGTTGCCGGTGGCAGGCGTATCGATGGATGATCTTCAAAGCGCCACCAGGGAACTGCTCCGCTGCGGTGCGGCAATTCAGGAAATCAACACAGTGCGCAAACACCTTTCCGCCGTTCAGGGTGGAAGACTTGCAGCCTCATGCCGTGCGCCGGTACTGGCGCTCATCATTTCCGATGTGACGGGGGACGATCCTGCTCATATCGCATCCGGCCCATGCGCGCCTGACCCGACGACCTGCTCGGACGCCCTGGCGATACTCGAACGCTATCGGATAAACGCGCCTGTTGCCGTGATGGAAACATTGCGCACGGGGGCGCGGGATAAACATAACGAGACTCCCAAACCAGGCGACGCCGTTTTCAGTCACGTGGAAAACCGCGTGATAGCAACCGCGCATTATTCGCTGCTGGCGGCGGCGGAATATTTTCGCGGTCACGGCGTTCCCGCTGTCATGCTGGGTGACTCCGTTACCGGCGAGGCGCGCGATGTCGCCAAGGTTTTCGCTGCGCTGGCGAAAGAAATCCGTCAATACGGGCAGCCATGGAATCCGCCGGTGGCGCTAATCTCGGGCGGCGAGACAACAGTTACGGTACGTGCGGACGGACGCGGTGGACGCGGTGGACGCAACGCGGAATTTCTGCTGTCGCTTGTCATTCAACTTAATGGCTTGCCCCAGGTTCACGCTCTCGCCTGCGACACAGACGGCATAGATGGCTCGGAAAACAATGCCGGCGCGATCGCCACACCCGACTCGTTACACCGTGCAACGAAAATGGGCATCAACGCGGCCGCCTTGCTCGCCGTCAATGACGCTTATACCTTCTTTGAGCAGATCGGCGATCTGGTTTTCACCGGCCCAACCCGCACGAATGTCAACGATTACCGTGCTATTCTGATTTTGTAGAACTAATTTGTGGCATTTCCTGAATTGCCTGACATTACCAGCTTACAATGTGTCACGAAACCGCAATATTGCATACATATCATTGCAATACCAAGAAAATCCACGATAAAGGAATGAGCTAATGGCGGCAACGATATTGGTGGTGGAAGACGAACCTGCGATCCAGGAGTTGATTTCGTATAGCCTGCGACAGGCCGGGCACGCCGTTTTCGATGCAAGAAATGCGGAGCAGGCCATGGAGATAGTAAATAATGCGCTGCCAGACCTCGTGCTGCTTGACTGGATGCTGCCGGGAATGAGCGGCGTCGAATTTGCCCGCCTATTACGGCGCGTATCGCGCACTAAAACCATTCCCATTATCATGCTTACCGCACGCGCCGAAGAGGGCGACAAGGTGTCGGGATTGGAAATCGGCGCCGACGATTATATTACCAAGCCTTTTTCGCCGCGTGAGCTGCTCGCCCGGATTAAAGCGGTGCTGCGGCGCCGCTCGCCGGCAGCGGCTGACGATATAGTGGAAATCGGTGGATTGCGGCTGGACTCGGCCACTCATCGCGTGACTGCGAACGACAATGAGGTGACGCTTGGACCGACCGAATTCCGCTTGTTGCATTTTCTCATGACTCATGCTGAACGGGTGCACTCGCGCTCGCAACTGCTGGACCAGGTATGGGGAGATCACGTATTTGTCGAGGATCGCACCGTGGATGTACATATTCGCAGATTGCGCAAGGCATTGGAACCCGTCAATAAGGATGAACTGGTGCAAACGGTGAGAGGGTCCGGCTATCGGTTATCTGCATCACAGACGGCGGCCATGGGATAATGCGAAAATAATGATTCAACTTCAGCCTTCAAAATACCTTACGTGTCCGGTTTCCGGGAGCGCTTCATTACCTTCATTCTGATTGCTGTCGTTACCGGCGTACTCCTGGCGACGATGGGCATCGTCGCGACCTTGGCGTTTTATGTCGTTGCATTGCTGCTGCTGGTCATTCATCACTGGCGTCAGCTGACAATACTGGACAGGTGGCTCCAGGCCGAAGAGTCTGCATCCATTGCGTTGCCGGATAGCTCCGGGAAATGGGGAGACGTATTTGCACGCTTGACGCGTCTCATACAGAATCAACGCAAGAGCTACCAGCAGATCAGTTCCGCACTGGAGCGGCTGCGGCGCGCCACTTCGGCTATGCCGGAAGGCGTGGTGATCATGGACGAGATAGACCATATCGAATGGTGCAATCCGGTGGCTGAAAGACATCTCGGCATTGACTCCAATCGAGACGCCGGTCAGCATATTAGTCATCTGGTGCGTCAGACTCAGTTCGCCGAATACCTGGCTGCCCACAGTTACAGCGAGCCACTGATAATCAAGCAATCCCGCAATCAGGGACTGACCCTTTCGCTACAGTTCGTCCCTTATGGCGATAAGCAGAAACTACTCATCAGCCGTGACATTACCCGTCTTGAACGCGTGCAAACCATGCGGCGGGATTTCGTCGCCAATGTCTCGCATGAGTTGCGCACGCCGCTGACAGTGATTGGTGGATTTCTCGAAACATTGTCGGAAGAAGATTCCCCGGATACCGAAACAAACAAGTGGGCAGTGGCGCTCATGACCGATCAGACCCGGCGCATGCAGCGTCTGGTAGAAGACCTGTTAACGCTGTCACGACTGGAAGATACCGAAAACCTGGTACGGGAAGGCAACATCAATATTCCCGAAATGTTGCGGGAGCTTTATCATGAAGCGCAATCCCTGAGCGCGGGACGTCACCGCATTCATCTCAAACTCGATACCGGCGCGAAATTGTTGGGAAGCATGGATGAGTTGCGTAGTGCTTTCAGTAATCTCGTCAGCAATGCTATACGCTACACCGCCGACGGGGGGAATATCACGTTGAGATGGACTGTTCATGAAGAGCAAGGGGTATTCTCCGTGCAGGACAGCGGCATTGGCATTGAGCCCGAGCATATCCCGCGCCTGACGGAACGCTTCTATCGGGTGGACCGTGGGCGTTCGCGTGTAACCGGAGGTACCGGCCTGGGGCTGGCCATCGTCAAGCATGTACTGACCTGCCATCAGGCAACGCTGGAGATCGTCAGTGAACCGGGCAAAGGCAGTTGTTTCAGCGCACGGTTCCCCGCGACACTGCTGATAATGCAGACGGGTGACTCGCCATAACGCTATGCGAGTATATCTTCGTGGGTCGCATCCTTTTTTTGGCAGTATAGGCGGATCGGTATCCTTTTCTTGACATCGATAATAAAGATGGCTGATAGAATGTGAACGCCGGCAAATATCGGGAAGCAGGTAATCCATGAGAGATGCTTGCAAATTCATATTTTCGGAAATGTTCTTTAACTTCATGTCCAAGCCACCTCTCGATCTCACAGAAAAAACAATCAGCAGCCGAAATGTGTTCGATGGCGATCTCCTGCATGTGCGCGCAGATCAAGCTCGCCTGCCGGACGGCAAAGTGAGAGTACGCGAATACATCACCCATCCCGGCGCGGTGGTTATCATACCGTTGCTCGACAATGGCGAACTGGTGCTGGAGCGCCAGCATCGCTATCCCCTCCATCGGGATTTTTACGAACTGCCTGCCGGAAAAATCGATTCCGGCGAAGACCCTCTCCTGTGTGCCCAACGTGAGTTGCTGGAAGAAACGGGCTATACAGCGGAAAGCTGGCGTCATATCACCACCCTGCATCCCTGCATCGGTTATTCCGACGAGAAGCTGATTTATTATCTTGCGAAGGGTCTGACCTTCGAAGGAGCAGCCCTTGATGAAGGTGAACATCTGGAGGCGTTCACCTTGACGCTGATAACCGCATTGGAATGGGTAAAAACAGGAAAGATCACGGATAACAAAACTGTTTCCGGTCTGTTCTGGGCAGAGAAGGTGTTGTGCGGCGACTGGTAGCAAGTCACATCGGCGGGTTCCGGATCATGGCATTGGAATCTCAAGATCTCTGCAGATCTTCCGAGCGAGGAGATCGTTGATTTCTCGATGACGCGGGATCGTAGATGATTTCCCGGTGGTGCGGTTCACGTAGACGGAGTGTCGTCCCCCTTCACGCAACAATGCACCGCCATGTCGTTCAAGATGGCGGAGGAGGTCGAGGCGTTTCATTCGGCTGCAATGATGAGCGGCTCCCGAATGACTTCCTTTCCCTGGATCGCCTCCTCGGACAATGTGCGGTTGGCTTCAAGAACCAGCTCGACAGCCTCAGAGAGGCTCTCGCGGGCTTCATCAAGGGTAGGCGCTTGGGTATTCGCGCCCCGAAGTTCTTCAACAAACCCGATGTAGCCCTCAGGCACTTTTTGGAATACAGCGGTGAGTTTCACAGTGTCCCCCTCCGTTCAGTTGGCCATAGCATAGTACCGCACGTTCGCTGACGCTAAGCGTGATGCGGTAGGAATGTAAATTTACCATATCCGCCGACGCAGGATTTACTCCGCGAAGAACTCGCGCACCTTGTCCATCCATGATTTGGCGCGCGGACTGTGACGGGAGCCATCTTCCTGGTTGATCGATTCCAGTTCCTGCAATAGGTCCCGTTGGCGCGCGGTGAGTTTGACCGGTGTTTCCACCACCATATGACACAGCAAATCGCCTTGGGTATTGCTGCGCACACCTTTGATACCCTTGCCGCGCAGACGGAATATTTTCCCGCTCTGGGTTTCTGCCGGCACCCTGATTTTGGCGTGGCCGTCGAGTGTGGGAATTTCAATTTCTCCGCCTAGCGCAGCGGTGGTAAAACTTATCGGCATTTCGCAATGCAGATCATTATGATCCCGCTGAAAAACGGAGTGCGGCGACAGGTGGATGACCACGTATAAATCCCCTGAAGGCCCATTATTGACCCCGGCTTCGCCTTCGCCGGATAAACGAATGCGGTCGCCTTCATCCACCCCCGCAGGAATTTTCACCGACAGGGTTTTGTGTTGTTTGATGCGTCCCGCACCGTTGCATGTGATGCAAGGGCTTGAAATGAATTTGCCACTGCCATGGCATTTAGGGCATGTTTGCTGTATCGAAAAAAACCCCTGCTGCATCCTTACCTGACCGTGGCCGTTACAGGTAGAACAAGTAGTGGGCGAAGTGCCAGGCTTGGCGCCATTGCCATGACACGTGCCGCAAGCTTCCATCGTGGGAATACGAATTTTCGTTTCAGTTCCGCGCGCTGCCTGTTCCAGAGAAATTTCCAGGTTGTAGCGCAAATCCGCACCGCGATAGACGTTGGCATGTCCTGCGCGTCCGCTGAAGATATCGCCGAATATGTCGCCGAATGCATCAGCAAAACCTTGAGCACCGCCTGCACCCGCTACATTGGGATCCACGCCGGCGTGGCCATGCTGGTCGTACGCCATACGCTTCCTCGGATCGGAAAGTATTTCGTAGGCTTCTTTGGCTTCCTTGAAGTGCACCTCGGATTTTGGATTATCCGGATTCCGGTCCGGATGATACTTCATCGCCAGCTTGCGGTAGGCTTTCTTGATTTCGTCTTCGCTGCTGTCGCGGTTAACACCCAGCACTTCATAATAGTCGCGTTTGGCCATATAAGTTTTCTTCAAAAGTGGGAGAGCAGGAAATTATTTGAGACTAAAGTTGCTCTGCTTCTCCCGATAAACGCCAAAACGCAGGGGCGCAGAAGACACACTACTCCTTCTTCGCACCCTGCGCCTGGGTGTAACAGTAACTGGTTATTTCTTGTTCTTCACTTCCTCAAACTCGGCGTCCACCACTTCACCTTCCACGGGTTTTTCACCGCCGCCGTCTTGAGGCGCCGATTCCGCGCCGGGCTGCTGGGCCTGCTGGGTCTGCTCCTGCGAATACATCTTCTCGGCCAGTTTATGCGAGACATCCGCCAGCACCTGAGTTTTTGCCTCAATAGTATCCTTGCTGTCGGATTTCAGCGCCTCCTCCGCATCTTTCAGCGCCGCCTCTATTTTGGATTTTTCGTCGCCATCCAGTTTGTCGCCATGTTCCTTCAATGTCTTCTTCACCGAGTGAATCATTGCGTCGCACTGGTTGCGAACAGTGACGAGCTCCATGGCCTTGTGATCTTCCTCGGCGTGCGCTTCGGCGTCTTTGACCATGCGCTGCACTTCGTCATCCGACAGGCCGGAACTTGCCTGGATCTTGATTTTGTTTTCCTTGCCCGTGGCCTTGTCTTTGGCCGATACGTGGAGAATGCCGTTGGAGTCAATATCGAAGGTAACCTCGATTTGCGGCATGCCGCGCGGCGCCGGAGGGATCTCACTCAGATTGAACTGCCCCAGACTCTTGTTTCCAGAGGCCATCTCTCGCTCACCTTGCAACACATGGATGGTGACGGCAGTCTGGTTTTCGTCGGCGGTCGAAAATACCTGCTGCGCCTTGGTCGGAATAGTGGTATTTTTCTGGATCAACTTGGTCATTACACCGCCGAGCGTTTCTATTCCCAACGATAACGGCGTAACGTCCAGCAGCAGCACGTCCTTCACCTCCCCCTGCAGCACGCCGCCCTGAATGGCCGCGCCTACCGCCACCGCTTCGTCCGGATTCACATCCTTGCGCGGTTCCTTGCCAAAAATTTCCCTCACTTTGTCCTGCACCTTGGGCATGCGGGTTTGGCCACCTACCAGAATGATGTCCTCAATGTCGGAAAGCTTCACGCCGGCATCCTTGATAGCGATGCGGCAAGGTTCTACCGTGCGCTCGATCAATTCTTCCACCAGACTTTCCAGCTTCGACCGGGTGATTCTGACCGCGAGATGTTTGGGACCGGAAGCATCCGCCGTGATGTAGGGTAAGTTGACTTCCGTTTGCTGGCTGGATGAAAGTTCGATTTTGGCCTTTTCCGCCGAATCTTTCAGGCGTTGCAAGGCAAGCATATCTTTTTTCAAGTCTATGCCGCTTTCCTTCTTGAACTCATCCACAAGATATTCGATTACGCGTGAGTCGAAATCCTCACCGCCGAGAAAAGTGTCACCATTGGTGGCCAACACCTCAAACTGGTGCTCACCCTCCACTTCCGCGATTTCGATAATGGAAATATCGAATGTGCCTCCACCCAGGTCATACACCGCCACTTTGCGATCGCCCTCCTTTTTATCCATGCCAAAGGCCAGCGCCGCCGCGGTTGGTTCGTTGATAATGCGTTTGACTTCCAGCCCGGCGATGCGCCCCGCGTCCTTGGTCGCCTGGCGTTGAGAATCGTTGAAATATGCGGGAACGGTGATAACCGCTTCGTTTACCGGTTCACCCAGATAATCCTCGGCGGTTTTCTTCATCTTTATCAGCACTTGTGCGGAAATTTCGGGCGGCGCCACTTTCTTGCCACGCACCTCTACCCAAGCGTCATTATTGTCCGCCTTGATGATACTGTAGGGAACCATTTTTATATCCCGCTGCACCATCTCCTCGTTAAAACGACGCCCGATAAGGCGTTTCACCGCAAACAGGGTGTTTTTCGGGTTGGTGACCGCCTGACGTTTGGCGGACGCCCCGACCAGAATTTCACCGTCTTCCGTGTAAGCGACGATTGAAGGCGTAGTACGCGCGCCTTCCGAGTTTTCTATCACCTTGGGCTTGCCATTCTCCATGACAGCCACACATGAGTTGGTGGTGCCGAGGTCTATGCCAATGATTTTCGCCATAATCTAATCCTTGTAGTAGTTAGTATCGAATAATCGTCAATGCATGAAATGGGGATTCAGAGCGGAATTTCAAGTTCATTCGGCCTTCGAAACCGACACCAGAGCCGGCCGGATTACCCGGCCATTCAAAACGTAGCCTTTTTGCATTACTTGCACTACGGTGTTGGGAGCACGGTCGGAGTCTACCGTACACATGGCCTGATGCAGATGTGGATCAAATTTCGCACCCTCCGGATTGATCAACTTGATATTGAATTTATCGAAAATTGCGGTAAGCTGC
>JAKDLC010000417.1 GCA_030453055.1 Nitrosospira sp. | reverse complement strand
TTGAGCCGCGCAGCAGTCATAGGAGTATTAACTTGATTCACACCATTCTCATCATGGCGGGGGGGACTGGCGGGCATGTGTTTCCCGGTCTGGCGGTGGCGGATTATATGAGGATGGCGGGTTGGCATGTGGTGTGGCTGGGAACGGAAAGAGGCATGGAGACGATGCTGGCGCCGCAGCGAGGGTATGACATGGAAATTATCCGCTTTTCCGGCTTGCGCGGGAAAAACGCCGCAACCTGGTTCACGCTGCCGTTGCGGCTGCTGCTTGCGCTATGGCAAAGCGCCGGGGTGATGCGCCGGGGGCGTCCCGACGTGGTGCTTGGCATGGGCGGTTACCCCGCGTTTCCCGGTGGCTTGATGGCTTCGTTGCTGGACAAGCCGCTACTGATCCACGAACAGAACTCGATTCCCGGCCTCGCCAACAGGATATTGGCGAAGCTCGCGGACAAAGTCTTGCTTGGCTTCCCGAATGCCATCGGGAACGGCGCCAAGGTGGTATTTTCCGGCAATCCGGTGCGCAGTGAAATCAATCAGTTGGAACCACCGGAAAAAAGATACGCCGCACGCGGCAAGACGGGAAATGGAAAATTGAAACTATTGGTGATTGGCGGCAGCCTGGGCGCGCAAGCGCTGAATACTGTTGTGCCGCAGGCGTTGAAACTGATTCCTGAAGGGATGCGTCCGCTGGTCACGCACCAGGCGGGAACAAAGCACTTGGACTCGCTGAGAAAAAATTATGCCGAAGCGGGCGTGGAAGGCGAGCTGGTCACATTCATCGAGAACATGGCGGCCCGCTACGCGGATTGCGACCTGGTGGTTTGCCGCGCCGGGGCGCTTACCATCGCTGAACTGAGCGCAGCCGGTGCGGCGAGCATACTCGTGCCTTTTCCTTATGCCGTGGACGATCACCAGACAAGCAACGCGAAATTTTTAAGCGACAAGAATGCGGCGGTGCTGCTGCCGCAAGATGAACTGAACCCAAAAAACCTCGCGGAATTATTGATGGGATTGACTCGCGAAAATCTTCTGGAAATGGCGATGAGGGCCCGCCAACTGGCGAAACCGGATGCGACCAGGCTGGTGGCGGAAACTTGCATGGCAATGATAAGGACATAAAAGAATCTGCTGTGAACCATTCTCGGTTTAGCGTTTATGTGCGATGGATGAAGCGCAGTGCAACACATCAGGGATTGGAAGGGGGTTGAAATGAGCCGAATGATGGGTTGCGTTTCACTCCACCCATCCTACTGAAGGCCGTATGGACACACATGAAAATCGAAGCTGAGAGGAGAATAAAACCGTCGTGCGTCAATCATCGCGTTGCGCTTCGCGTTTTACGAATTTCCGGATATGAAACATAAAGTCAAGCACGTACATTTTGTCGGCATCGGCGGTTCGGGTATGAGCGGGATCGCCGAGGTGCTGCTTAATCTGGGATACCAGGTTAGCGGCTCGGATTTATCCGGCACCGCCACTACGCGACGCTTGAAAAAACTGGGCGCGCTCATTCATGTTGGCCACGCGGGCAGTCATGTGGCGTCGGCTGATGCGGTAGTGACCTCGGCCGCGATCGAGCCGGATAACCCGGAAGTGATTGCCGCGCGCGAGCGTAATGTGCCGGTCGTGCCGCGCGCCATCATGTTGGCGGAATTACTGAGATTACGCCAGGGGATCGCCATCGCGGGCACGCATGGCAAGACCACCACCACAAGCCTTATCGCCAGCGTTCTGGCGGAAGCGGAAATGGATCCCACGTTCGTTATCGGTGGCCGGCTGGAAGCCGCCGGCTCTCACGCCAAGCTGGGTCGTGGCGAGTTTATCGTGGTCGAGGCCGACGAATCCGACGCCTCATTCCTCTATCTGCAACCGGTGCTGGCGGTTGTGACCAATATTGACGCCGATCATATGGAAACCTACGGTCATGATGTCAATAGGCTCAGGCAGGCCTTCGTCGATTTTCTGCGACACCTGCCTTTTTACGGTATGGCGGTATTGTGCGTGGATGACGCCAACGTACGCGAAATCATGCCCGTTATCGCCAA
>JAKDLC010000064.1 GCA_030453055.1 Nitrosospira sp. | reverse complement strand
CAGATCACGCATTGCAAGCATACGTTGACACAATTGCTGGCCAATGCCGGACAGGCGCGAGCGGAGGATGGCAGCGGTCAGGCCGTCGACTATTTCTTGCGCCAGGTATTGGACAAGTGGCAATTGATCCGGCCCTCGGTCAAATTTACTTATCATGGCAAGGGGGAGGTAGAGCCTGCCCCGCAGATTCTGAATACACAATTGCTGCGCCAGTCCATTTTGAATCTGCTGAACAATGCAGCTGATGCGTCTCCAAAACACGTCGAGATAGAAGCCAATTGGAACCATCAGGAATTGCATCTCGAAATCCTCGACTACGGTGCGGGCCTGACCGGAGAAGCCGCACAGCGTGCGGGCCAGGCCTTCTTTACCAGCAAAGCGCCAGGGAAGGGTTTTGGGATCGGTTTATTTCTGGCAAATGCAAATATCGAACGATTTGGCGGCAGCGTTCGTTTGACCAATCGTGAAAACGGCGCCTGCACCCAGGTGACATTACCCCTGATACCGCAATCGATATGACAACATCACTGGCAATGGAAATCGATGATCGTCCGACTCTGCTGATTGTCGATGACGACACGACTTTTTGTGACGTGCTTGCGAACGCCATGGCAAAACGCGGATTCAATGTAGCCTGTGCGCATACGGTCGAAGAGGCTTTGGAAAGCGTCGAAGCTTGCACGCCTGAATATGCGGTTATCGATCTCAGGCTGCCGGGTACTTCGGGGTTGACCCTGGTAGAAAAACTGAAAGCCCTGGATCCCGGCACCCGTATTGTCATGCTGACCGGTTACGCCAGCATCGCCACTGCAGTGGAAGCAATCAAACTCGGCGCAATGCACTATCTCGCAAAACCGGCTGATGTCGATGAAATCATGGCTGCATTCGAGCGCACTTCAGGCGATGCGGATGTGCAGATCAGCGCGCATCCGTTGTCAGTAAACCGGCTTGAATGGGAGTATATTCAGCGCGTTTTAAATGAAAACAAGGGGAATGTTTCGGTCACCGCAAGAGTACTCAATATGCACCGCCGTACGCTGCAACGCAAGCTTACCAAAAATCCCGTTAAAACATAAACCCATATCCGGCGGTTGACCGCTTATGGGTAACGACTTGGTCCACAAAGATTTTTTGGAATCCGACCCTCATTTATTTGGTGAGTTCGCTACGGGGCGGATACAGGATAAAACGTCTCTGATGTGGTCAGGAAAAACGGGCAATGATGCGAATATCCGACCCCACCATGCGTAAATCGTGAATCTTGAGTGCACGCTTCTCCGCAAGATCCGTCAATTCCGGCAGTTTCAGCATGCTCCGCGCCGCGTCGCCGATCAAACAGGGCGCAAGATAAATCACCAGCTCATCCACCAGCCCCGCGTGGATGAGCGAACCATTCAAGTTGCGACCGGCCTCAACCAGTATCTCGTTGATCTCAAAATCGGCAAGGGTCTGCATCATTCTCACGAGATCAACCTTGTTGTTTTCGTCCGGCAACACGATGGCATGAGCACCAACGTCTCTCAATGCGACAATTTTTCGCTCGCTGGCGGTAGCGGTAAAAACTAACTCCCCCCCGCCCCGCAGCAACCTGGCATCCACGGGAATATCCAGGCGGCTGTCAACCACCACCCGCAGTGGTTGCCTGGAAGTTTCCACATGGCGCACGGTAAGTTGCGGATCGTCCGCCAGAACGGTGCCGATACCGGTGAGAACTGCGCAAGAACGGGCACGGAACCGGTGACCGTCGCGTCGTGCCGGCTCCGCCGTAATCCATTGGCTGGCGCCGCTGTTGAGCGCCGTCTTGCCGTCGAGGCTTGCCGCGATTTTCATTCGGGTCCATGGGCGCTTGCGTGTCATGCGCGCGACAAAACCGATATTAAGCGCCGTTGCTTCCGCTCCCATCAAACCGGTTTGTACTTCTATTCCCGCCTGTTTCAGTAACGCGCAGCCGCCGCCCGCCACCAGGGGATTCGGGTCTTGCATGGCCGCCACCACTCTGGCGATGCCCGCTTCGATTAATGCTTCAGCGCAAGGCGCGGTGCGTCCGTGATGACTGCAAGGCTCCAGGGTGACGTATGCGGTTGCGCCTCGTGCCGTTGTCCCGGCGGCATTGAGAGCGTTTATCTCGGCATGAGGATGACCCGCGCGTTCGTGCCAGCCGCTGCCCACTACAAGACCATCATGCGCAATCACGCAACCCACGCGGGGATTAGGGCTGGTACTATACAACCCCTTTTCGGCAAGCTGTAAAGCCAGGGACATGCAGGCGTGATCGGTCGACGAAAACACGTGGGATTTCATAACTCCAGAGTTGTGACCTTCTTTCGCGACTTGCGGGATACTCCTCACTGCTTGCTGCTTTGTTCCGGCGAAAAAGCGTGAACGGAAGCTGAAGTTGCTTTTCAGAGTTTTTTGGTTTCTCTTTTTCGCTGCGGCCGCTGTATCTCCTTGATCGCTTCATGGAAATCGTCCGCATCCTGGAAGCTTCTGTAAACCGAGGCGAACCGGATGTATGCCACCTTGTCCAGCTTGTAGAGTTCCTGCATCACCATTTCACCGATCTTGCGCGAAGGAATCTCCCGTTCGCCCAGGCTCAGAAGCTTTTGCACGATCCGATCCATCGCCGCATCCACATACTCGGTGGGGACCGGGCGCTTGTGCAGTGCACGCATGAAGCCCGTCAACAATTTATCGCGATTGAACTCGGAACGATTGCCATCCTGTTTTACTACCTGAGGCAAACGCAACTCCACCGTCTCATAAGTGGTAAAACGCTTGCCGCACGTAAGGCAACGGCGGCGGCGGCGTATTCTGGTACCTTCTTCGCTGACGCGGGAGTCGACCACGCTTGTGTCATCCGCATTGCAGAAAGGGCATTTCATCCCAAAGCCGTCCGGTATTTCTCGCTGTACCGAAAGCCGGCCTTTACGTGCCGTATACTGGATACTTCGCGCATAGCGCTTTTGCCTGGTGCGCCACTGTCGAAATCACCGCGACATCGGTGGGCGCTTCCAGCACGTCGGCAATCAGATTTGCCAGCTGCTCGGCCTCCCGCTCTTTGAAGCCACGGGTGGTTATCGCGGGAGAGCCGATACGAATACCGCTGGTGACGAATGGTTTCTGCGGATCGTTGGGTATGGCGTTTTTGTTGACGGTGATATGTGCAAGCTCGAGCGATTCGGCGGCCTGCTTGCCTGTAATGTTCTTGGCGCGAAGGTCCACCAAAAACATATGGCAGTCGGTGCGCCCGGAGACGATGCGCAGACCACGCTCTTGCAACACCTTGGCCATCACGCGCGCGTTGTCGATCACCTGTTCCTGGTAATCCTTGAACTCCCTGGTAGCGGCCTCCTTGAAAGCCACCGCCTTGGCGGCGATCACGTGCATCAGCGGACCGCCTTGGGTTTGCGGGAAAATAGCCGAATTGAGCGCTTTCTCGTGCTCCGGTTTAGCCATGATGATGCCGCCGCGCGGCCCACGCAGCGTCTTATGCGTCGTACTCGTGACAAAATCGGCGATACCGACCGGATTGGGATAAAACCCTGCCGCCACGAGTCCCGCATAATGAGCCATGTCCACGAACAAATAGGCGCCCACCTCATCAGCAATCTTGCGAAAACGCTTCCAGTCTATGACGAGCGCGTAAGCGGACGCGCCGGCGACGATCATTTTAGGCTTGTGTTCACGCGCCAGGCGCGCCACCTCGTCGTAATCCAGCTCCTCGGTTTCCGGTTTGAGCCCGTAGGAAATCGCGTTGAAGATTTTGCCGCTCAGGTTGACCGAGGCCCCATGAGTCAAATGGCCGCCGTGGGCGAGTGACATGCCGAGAAGCGTATCGCCGGGTTTCAGGGCGGTAAGATACACTGCGGCGTTGGCCTGCGAGCCGGAATGCGGCTGAACATTGACATACTCGGCGCCAAACAACGCTTTCACCCGGTCTATCGCAAGTTGCTCCACGATATCGACGTACTCGCAACCACCGTAGTAGCGCTTGCCGGGATAACCCTCGGCGTATTTGTTGGTAAGCACTGTTCCCTGCGCCTGCATCACTGCTGGACTGGCATAGTTCTCCGAAGCAATCAATTCGATATATTCTTCCTGGCGTTGCACTTCGCCCTTGATTGCTTGCCATACCTCAGGGTCAACGCTTTCCAGGGTCAGTTTCGGGGACAACATGGTGGTTCGGCTCTCTCTGCGAATGTTAGAAATAGGTTAGGACGCTGTCTCAACAAAGTATCTCGATAGACGATAGGCTAACAAGGCATCGACTATACATCGAGATTTCTGACTCCCAACGCATTATCCTCGATGAACGCCCGTCGCGGCTCGACGACATCACCCATCAGGGTGGTGAAAATTTCGTCTGCGGCGATACTGTCTTCAATCTGGGCGCGCAGCAGCCGGCGGCTCTTGGGGTCCATGGTGGTTTCCCATAACTGCGCGGGATTCATTTCACCCAGGCCTTTGTAGCGCTGGACGCCAATGCTTTTTTTGACTTCCTGCAGCAACCAGTCGAGGGCCTGTTTGAAGTCGCTGACGAATTGTTTGTGTTCACCGCGCTTGACGTACGCCGCCGGGCCGATCAAACCATCGAGTACCTGCGCGGTTTGCTTGATTTGAACGTAGTCGCCGCTTTGCAGAAAATCCTGATTGAGGTAACTGGCACGAGAATTGCCATGATATACACGGGATATTTTCAACCGATACTCCTCGGTGGCGGCATCATACTCCGGTGTAATCCTGACGGTGGTTACATGCGCCGCGAGCGCGGCGGCGCTGCCGGCAGCACCGCTTTCGCTGCTCAGGTCTACGTCAGGATGGCGGAATAAGGCATGCATCACTTCACTGTCGATGAGACGGCTCATGCGTTCGATCACGGCTTCGGCCAGCAAGTATTCATTGGCGATATTTTCCAGCGTTTCTCCGCTGAGCGGCGGCTCATCTTCACGGGCGTGCAATTCCGCATCGGTCAGCGCCAACCCCAGCAGGTATTGCTTAAGTTCATGATCGTCCTTGACGTAGCGCTCCTGCTTACCGTGTTTGACTTTGTAGAGCGGCGGCTGCGCAATGTAGATGTGACCGCGTTCAATCAGTTCCGGCATTTGCCGGTAGAAGAACGTGAGCAATAAAGTACGAATGTGCGAGCCGTCCACATCCGCATCCGTCATGATGATGATGCGGTGATAGCGCAACTTGTCGGGGCTGTATTCGTCCTTGCCGATGCCGGTTCCAAGGGCGGTAATGAGGGCGATGATTTCCTGCGATGAGATCAATTTGTCGAAACGGGATTTCTCGACATTCAGAATTTTTCCCTTCAATGGCATGATCGCCTGGAATTTGCGGTCGCGCCCCTGTTTGGCGGATCCGCCCGCGGAGTCGCCTTCGACCAGGTAAAGCTCGCTGAGCGCCGGGTCTTTTTCCTGGCAATCGGCAAGCTTACCGGGCAAACCCATGCCGTCCAATACGCCTTTACGTCGGGTCAATTCGCGCGCTTTGCGTGCGGCTTCGCGCGCCCTGGCCGCATCGATGATCTTGCCGCAGATGGTTTTGGCATCGATCGGATGCTCCAGCAGGAATTCAGCCAATTTTTGGGAGACGATTTCCTCCACGGCAGGACGAACCTCCGAGGATACGAGCTTTTCCTTGGTCTGAGAGGAAAATTTGGGTTCGAATAACTTCACCGATAAAATGCAGGACAGGCCTTCCCGCATATCGTCGCCGGAGGTTTCTATTTTGGCTTTTTTCGCCAGCTCATTTTTTTCGATATAGTTGTTGAGGGTGCGTGTCATGGCGGCGCGCAAACCGGTGAGATGGGTTCCACCATCCTTTTGCGGGATGTTGTTGGTAAAGCATAGAACCTGCTCGGTATAGCTGTCGTTCCACTGCATCGAAACTTCCACGACGATGCCGTCTTTTTCGCCGCTCGCATAAAAAACGTTCGGGTGCAGAACTGACTTGGTGCGGTTGATGTACTCGACGAAACTTTTCACCCCGCCGATGAAAGCGAAATTCTCTTCCTTCGCGTTGCGTTGATCGACAAGATGAATCTTAACGCCATTATTGAGAAAGGAAAGCTCACGCAAACGCTTCGCGAATATGTCGTAGTGATACTCGATGTCGCCGAAGATTTCCTTGCTGGCGAGGAAGTGTACTTCGGTTCCACGGCGCTCCGTCCTGCCCGTGACCGCCAACGGCTCGACGGGGACGCCCATGCGGAACTCGATCTGATGGGTTTGTCCATTGCGGCGGATGGTAAGACGCAACCATTCGGACAAGGCATTGACCACCGATACGCCAACGCCATGCAGACCACCTGATACCTTGTATGAATTGTCATCGAACTTGCCGCCGGCGTGCAGTTCGGTCATGACGATTTCCGCGGCGGAGCGCTTCATTTCATCGTCTTGCTTGATGCCGGTGGGGATGCCGCGGCCATTGTCCTGCACGGTTACCGAATTGTCCGGGTGGATGTTTACGACGATTTCATCGCAATGACCGGCCAGCGCTTCGTCAACGGCGTTATCCACCACTTCGAATACCATATGATGCAAACCGGTACCGTCGCTGGTGTCGCCGATATACATACCCGGTCGTTTGCGTACTGCATCGAGTCCCTTGAGGATTTTTATGCTGTCAGATCCATAGGATATTGAATCTTCGTTTTTTTTCTGCTTATAACGGTCTTTTTCGTTCATGCCTGGTTACGTTTGGTTTCACGTGGAACTTGGATTTGTCGGAAAGATTCTTTCTAGTGTTGCGCTGCTCTGACCAACCGTTTTCGGGAATGGCCGGTTTTATCTATCCCGGCTATATCCTCATCGGCATGACGACATACTTGAAATCCTCATTGCCGGGAATCGTGATCAATGTGCTGCTATTGGCGTCGCCGAAAGCACACCGTATGGTTTCGGCGGTCAAATTGTTTAGTACATCGAGCAGGTAGGTTACATTAAAGCCTATGTCGAGCGCTTCGTCATCATACTGGACTTCGAGTTCTTCCTGCGCCTCTTCTTGCTCGCTGTTGCTACAGACGATACGAAGGTTACCCATCGTCAAAATCAGACGGACACCGCGGTATTTTTCATTGGAAAGAATTGAAGCCCGCTGAAGGGTTTGCAAAAGTAATAAACGGTTTACGTCAAAGTGTTTTTGGTATCCGATTGGAATGACTCGGTTGTAATCAGGAAACTTGCCGTCCACAACCTTGGATATCAGCACCACATTTGAAAATGTAAAACGCACCTGGTTCTGGAGCAACTCTACCGTCACCGGCTCCTCACTGTCGTTTAATTGCCTGGCAAGTTCCAAAACCACCTTTCGGGGAAGAATGACTTCTCTTTTCTCCTGGGGTGCTTCCAGTAAAAGCAACCCGAACGCCAGACGATGACCGTCGGTAGCGACTGCTTTCAAATACCGTTCCTCCATCAGTAAAAGCAGGCCATTCAGATAGTAGCGAACGTCTTGTTGCGCCATGGCGTATTGAACCAGGAAGAGAAGATGCTTCAGTTCCTTTTGTTTTATTGTTATTTTTGCCTGCTTCTCCGTATTTTCAGGAAATTTGGGGAAATCTTCCACAGGAAGCGTTTGTAAACTGAACCGGCTTTTTCCGGCTTTACCCTGAAGCCGGTTTTCGTCGGTTTCCAATGTTACTTGTACTTTGTCAGGAAGCGCCCGCAATATATCGTGAAGCTTTTTTGCCGCGACGGTAATCGAATACGGGTCACTCACAGGATTACTATCCGAAACAGAGGAGGTTATCTGAACTTCCAGGTCGGTTGCAATAAATGAAATGTCCGCGTTCTTTCGTTCAATGAGCACGTTCGAAAGGATAGGTAATGTATGGCGGCGCTCGACAATGCCGGTAACCGTTTGTAACGGTTTGAGCAAAGTATCCTTATCAGCCTGTATCAATTTCATTTACTTAAAATCCAGATAATTATTAATAAAGGTGGGTCAAACCCGGTATAAATAAGAAAACTCCAATAATATCAGATAATTGATTATTATTTTTTTTCTGTATCGAAAAGGTATCGTCTGTGAGTATTTTGTGGACAAAAGTAAAGTAGTGGTCAAATGACGACTTATCCCCAAATCATTCGCTTGTTATCAACCGCGCAGTATGTGTAACAGAATATTGAAGTCTCGGTTGATATCCGGGTCGGATGCCCGTAATTCGGCAATTTTCCGATACCCGTGCAGGACGGTTGTATGATCTCTGCCTCCAAAGGCTTCGCCGATATCGGGCAAACTCAGGGGCGTTAATTCCTTGGATATGGCCATGGCCATTTGCCGGGGTCTTGCAACGATGCGCGAACGTTTTTTGGAATACATTTCGGCGACCTTGATTTTATAGTAGTCCGCCACGGTTTTCTGGATATTTTCAATGGAAATCTGACGATTTTGTACTGCCAGCAAGTCTTTCAACGCTTCTCTCGCCAGGTCCAGTGACAACGGATGGCCTGTAAAGCGGGAATAAGCGAGCACACGTTTCAGCGCACCTTCCAATTCGCGTACATTGGACCGAATATGTTTGGCTATGAAAAATGCGACGTTTTCGTCCAAATCAATACTTTCCATCAGTGCTTTTTTTAGCAGAATGGCAACGCGCATTTCCAGTTCCGGCGGTTCTACCGCCACGGTCAGACCCCAGCCAAAACGGGAAATCAACCGTTCTTCCATACCGGAGATTTCCTTTGGATAGGAATCGCAAGTAATGATTACCTGTTTGTGCGCCTCGATCAATGCGTTAAAGGCGTAAAAAAACTCTTCTTGAGTACGGTTTTTGCCGCCAAAAAACTGGATGTCGTCTATAAGCAGAAGATCCAGTGAATGATAATATCGTTTGAAATCATCAAACGCTTTATGTTGGTAAGCCCTTACTACGTCGGAAACGTATTGTTCCGAGTGGATGTACCTGACTTTGGCCGTATTGTTGTGCTCAAGCACAAAATTACCAATCGCTTGAATCAGGTGGGTTTTTCCCAAACCGACGCCCCCATAGATAAAAAACGGGTTGTAAGCCGCGCCGGGACGTTCCGCAACCTGGATTGCGCCCGCTCGCGCCAGTTGATTCGCTTTTCCCGTGACGAAGCTATCGAAGGTGAACGAGGAATTGAGTCGGCTCGGGTTTTTTTCTTGTACTTTTTT
>JAKDLC010000416.1 GCA_030453055.1 Nitrosospira sp. | reverse complement strand
TTGGGGATGGTACTACGGCATTTGCTGCGCCGCGTGCTTCACGCTCAAAATCTCCACTGTGCGGCCCTCGGCCAGCACGCGATAAAAAACGACGTAGTTGGGATGTGCGACAAGCTCGCGGATGCCGGGTAAGCGGCCGTGCCGGCCAAGTTCGGGATGCTGCGCCAAGGGCTTGGTCTTGTCGCGTAGCGCCTTGCCGAAACTTTTGGCGCGCACCGGGCTGTCCTTACCGACATATTGGACGATGGCGCGCAAGTCCTCGCGGGCCATAGGCCGCCATTCAATACGGTAGCTCCTGGTTGTCACGCTTCATCTCATTACGAATCGGCACGACCGGGCAGCAGGGCAGCGGCCAGCTGCGACAGAACCGTAGCTCATGCGCGCTTCCTTTTCGCGGTTGGCAAGGCCGCAATGCCGGCGTCCATTTCCGCCATGACTTCATCATGGGGAATGCTCGGTCGAGGGTCGTCGATGGATGCCTGAATTTCGGCAGCCAGCCATTTATTATAGGCGGCGGCTTTGTGCGCCTCGCGCATGGCTCTGGCTCTGCCTTCGCTGCCGGTATTCGAGACCTTCTCGGCCGGGTTCCATTCACTGGCGTCGAATTGGCCGACGAAAATTCCTAATCCGCATAACAGGTTCAGGGCCGAAACCGGATTGCCGAAAAGGCGCGGCTCGGTGCTGCGGGCCTTCGCCAGCACGGCGCCGGCGCCGCTTCTGGTGGCGACCTGAACAAAAAAACCACCACTCTTTCCTTTCAGCGTGACGCCGGACACGCCGCCGGCATCGCTGGCCGCGCGTAGCTGTTCAATGGTCATGGTTTGCATGTTTGACTCCTGTTCATTTAACATCGCTGAATGCCGGGATTTTCCTATAAACTCACGTTGCTTTCCTATGCATAAAAGCCTAAACTCAGACATTAATGTACACAGAATATAGGAAACATGCAATCTTTCGCGAAAAAAGCGCTTTCTCACTTTCACCTTCATAGGACCCAACAAACCCTGACAAACTTCCAGCCAAATAGAATTATGGCATCATATATAGTGTCAAAACATGAGTAAATATGATAAGCTACGCACCGCTTTAGAAAAAATGGCCAGTGGTGCAAATACTTCATGCAAAGATTTCACAGCAGTACTCAAAGAACTCGGGTTTGAGATTAAAAATGGCCGCAAAGGCGGACACCGGGTAGCCACACATGCCGCTATCGGACTCACGGTGGAAGATGGCGCAAACTATAATTGCGGCCATAACCCGGGAATGCATGTCAAGCGTGCATATATCAAGAAATTCGTACGTATTTGCGATGAATATGAGAAAGAGCTTAGAGGATGGCTAAAATGATATTTGATCCGGATTCATACACGATAACGATCCGTAAAGAGGATGTGGACGGAGATTTATTATTTGTGGGGCGGGTAGCGGAATTTCCTAATATTAGCGCCTACGAAGAGACCTATGAAGACGCCAGATCCATTCTATTGGATGGAATCGCAACTCTCAAGACCATCGCGGACGAGGAAAAAAAATCGTTCCCGCTACCTGATCCGTCTCTTGCTGAGGAATTCAGCGGACGCCCATCGCTTCGTCTGCCAAAATCCCTGCACGCAAAAATTGCACGGTTGGCTGAAAAAGAAGGCGTTAGTCTGAATACATGCCTGGTAGCGGCCGTTGCAACGTATGTTGGGGAATCGGACGGACTGTCCAGAGCACGAAAACACCGGCCAGGAAGCGATAAGCACCCGCCTCCATCGGCGACCGCAGGAATTGATTCGTCGCCGGAAGTAATTCGCCGAATACGCTAATCCGCCCCCCTACCCGCCGAATTTCCGGCAGACTTCACCCATCCGGCAAATCCGCATACAAATCAAGATCGATCATCGCTTTGCCGTTGGGAGAAACCGGGAGTACCGCAGCGAGGCTGTCAGGGGATGCAGTACGACGGGTGCGGGAACCTGAATCCGGTCGTTGGACGGGTGAAGCGGTAGGCCGGATTAGCGAAAGCGTAATCCGACGATAGCCGGCATGGCAATGCGCTTATTGCCCT
>JAKDLC010000063.1 GCA_030453055.1 Nitrosospira sp. | reverse complement strand
CATTGCCCACATGGCCGACAGCAGCTCCGCCTGCGCCAGCACCGTCTTGGTCGCTTCTTCCTGTAAGTCAGGCGGGAAGCCGTGTTTTTTGAGAATGCGCTTCACCATCACTTTAATTCTGGCGCGCGCACTTTCGCGGACGGCCCAGTCGATAGTCACACTCTTGCGAACCCGGGTCACGAGTTCGGCAGCGATGACCTTCAGTTCATCGTTGCCCATCGCCTGCACTGCGCTTTCGTTCGCGGCGAGCGCATCATAGAAAGCAATTTCATCTTCATTCAGGCCAAGGTCTTGGCCGCGCTTGGTCGCGGCATCCATTTCCCTGGCCAGCTTGATAAGCTCTTCGATAACTTCCTGCGTGGCAATCGCGCGGTTGCGATAAGCGTTGAGCGTGCGCTTCAGCATCTCGGAAAAGACGCGGCTCTGGACGAGATTGCGCACGGAGCGTAATTTGATTTCATCCTTGAGCAACTTCGCCAGCAACTCGGCGGCAACGTTCCTGTGTTTCAGCCCGCGCACCTCGGCAAGGAATTGGTCAGAGAGAATGCTGATGTCCGGCTTCTTCAAGCCGGCGGCGGTGAAAACATCAATGATGCCTTCGTCGGCCATGATCGCCTTGGATACAAGTTGCCGAACTGCGGCATCGATTTCTTCCGGCGGACGTTGCGTGCCGGAGGTCTTCGCGAGCTGCGCCTTGATCGCCTGAAAGACGGCAATATCGTCGCGCAACGCGATGGCTTCATCCGTCGCTGCGCAAAGCGCAAAGGCGCGCGAGAGATCGGTCACCACCTGCATGAAACGCTGCCTGCCGTCTTCCTGCTGCAACACGTGCTCTTGTCCGGCGGGAATCAAGCCGAGGCGTTCGGCGGATGTGCCAGTCGTCCACTTGTCCCAGTCGAAGCCGTGCATGATGGCGCAGGCAATCTCGTGTTTTTCCTGCATCGCCGCGATGGCTTGTGTCATATCGATGCTCGGGCTGCCCTGGCCACCGCTCTCAGTGTATATGGCAAGCGCATGTTTCAACTGATCGGCAAGGCCGAGGTAATCCACTACCAGGCCGCCTGGCTTGTCGCGGAATACGCGATTCACGCGCGCGATGGCCTGCATCAGGCCGTGGCCGCGCATCGGCTTGTCGGCATATAGGGTGTGCAGGCACGGCGCGTCAAAGCCGGTCAGCCACATATCGCGCACGATCACGATGCGGAACGGGTCTTTGCTGTCCTTGAACCGGTTGGCGAGTTCGCGCCTGCGCGGTTTGTTGCGGATATGCGGCTGCCATTCGGGACCGTCGTCGGCACTGCCGGTCATCACAATCTTGACCACGCACATTCGCTGCTTTTCAGTCTCGATGTCGTCATCTTTGGCGCCCGCCCAGCCGGGCCGCAGCTTGATGATGGCATTATAGAGATCCACGCATATGCGGCGGCTCATGCATACAACCATTGCCTTACCGTCCATTGCTTCCAGACGACGCTCATAGTGCTGCACGAGGTCTGCGGCGATGAGTGTAATGCGTTTGGAGTCGCCAACCAGCGCCTCCAGCGCGGCCCACTTGGTTTTGAGCTTCTGCTTTCTATCCTCTTCCTCACCCTCGGTGATTTCATCGAACTCTTCATCGATCACCGGCAGCGCGGCCTGATTCAGCGCCAGCTTGGCGATGCGGCTTTCATAGTAGATCGGCACCGTCGCCTTGTCCGCCACGGCGCGCTGAATGTCATAGATGCTGATGTAATCACCGAAAATTGCACGCGTGTTGGCGTCGGTCTTCTCGATGGGTGTGCCGGTAAAGCCGATGAAGGATGCATTCGGCAGCGCATCGCGCAGGTTGCGTGCGAGGCCGTCGATCAAGTCGTATTGGCTGCGGTGCGCCTCGTCGGCGATGACCACGATGTTTCGTCGTGGCGATAACGCCGGCATCTTCTCGCCCGCCGGTGTCAAATTCGGCGGCATGAATTTTTGTATGGTGGTGAAAACCACGCCGCCGCAGGCCACCTGCAGTAGTTCGCGCAGCCGCTCGCGGCTATCTGCCTGCACCGGCATCTGATGCAGCAGTTCGTGGCAACGCTGGAACTGGCCAAAGAGCTGGTCGTCCAGGTCGTTGCGATCTGTCAACAAGACGAGCGTCGGGTTCCGCATCAGCGGATGCCGGATAATGCGCGCGGCGTAGAACAGCATGGAAAAGCTCTTGCCGGAACCCTGCGTGTGCCACACCACCCCCGCGCGGCGGTCGCCCGGTTTGCCGCTGTGCATCCTGCCTGCCCAGTAGGTGCCCTGATCCTGGCGCGCAAGATTAGGGTCGGTCATGTCCATGCCACTCGCGCGCACCGTCTCTTCCACGGCAGCGTTCACGGCATGGAACTGGTGATAACCGGCAATGATCTTGTGCAGATGGCCGCTGTCCGGGTCTTCTTCAAATACAATGAAATGCTGAAGCAGATCAAGGAAGCGACGCGGCTCAAACACCCCGCGCACGAGGGTTTCCAGTTCCAGCGCGGTCTTTGGCGCATCGCCCTCGCCGTCAACCGTGCGCCACACCTTGAACCACTCCTGGTTAGCCGTGAGCGAGCCGATACGCGCATTCGTGCCATCGGACACCATCAGCACTTCGTTGTAGTGAAACAGGCTGCCGATCTGCTGCTTGTAGGTTTGCAGCTGGTTGAACGCCGACCAGATCGTCGCATTCTCATCCGCCGTGTTCTTCAGCTCGATCAGCCCCAGCGGCAGACCGTTGACGAAGACCACGATGTCAGGACGCCGGTTGTGCTGGCCTTCGATCACGGTGAACTGGTTCACCGCCAGCCAGTCATTGTTCCTGGCATCATCAAAATCCACCAGCCGCGCATGATCACCCGCGATGCTGCCATCCGCGCGCCGGTATTCGACCGGCACTCCATCGCGCAGCAGGGCGTGAAAATGCCGGTTGCTCTGGGCGAGCGATGGCGTGCCCACGCGCAGCACCTTGCGCAGCGCTTCTTCGCGCGTTTCTTCCGGCATGGCTGGATTCAGCCGCCGGATGGCCTCGCGCAACCGCCCCGTCAACACCACATCGCCAAACGCATCCCGCTCCGCCGCCGGTTCGCTGGGGGCGATGTGCGGCCCGTGGCCCACCGCGTAGCCCAGCTCCCCGAACCACGTCAATGCGGCATCTTCGACGATGGATTCGTTGAGCCCGGACATTGCGCTACATCGTCTCGGGCAAGGACTCGCTCAAGTGCAGCTTCATCCAGCCCAGCAGGACCAGATTCCGGATGGCGCTGGCCACAGCGTCCTTCTTCTCATCCCTGATCCAGGTCTTCTTCCAGTCGAGAATGTAATTGTAGAGTTCCTGTTCGGCGACCTCGCGCTGCGGGTTTCCCTTCTTCAATTGACGGCTGGCAAAAAGTACCGTCAGCACCTCCTCAGCCTGCACCGTATTCTTGATCCGGCTAAAGAGGTCCACCGTCTTCGCGATCGTCCGCTTGTGATGCTTGAGCACATCGGTGAACTTGGCCCGGTCCTGCTCATATTGCGGCCCCACGCGCAGCGCCATCATTCGGCCAAGCTGTTCCTCCCGCAGCCAGTTACGGTTGGCAAACTCATGGAGCGCCCGCTTTACCTCGCCGGCAAAAGGCCCATAACTGCCTTTGCCAAACTGGAAGCCTGTTTGCACGCCCATTTCTGTCAGCACATAACAAATCTTCTGGAATATCGTCCGTCCCACGGGATTCGCATACGGCTGCTGTCCCAGCTCCCGCAGCACCTCCACCAGCACCACCCATTCGTGATTCAACTTCTCGTGCTTGCGTCCCTTCCCATCCAGCCCCATTTGTGCTGGTCCGGCCAGAAATTCCTCGGTCAGCTCGTGCTTTGGCGTGCCGTAGGGCGCATAAACTTCGACGTTGATGGGTAGCCGGTGCAACTTGCCATGGATGAGCGGCCCGACCTCCGACCACTCCAGTCCGCCATTGCCGCAGCCAAGCGGCGGGAACGCGATGCTGGTGATGCCCCAGTCCGCGTAGTGCTGCACAAAGTAATCCAGCCCGTGCTCGATATCAATTAGCCGTGATGGCGAGCGCCAGTGGTTCTTGGTCGGAAAGTTCACAATCAGCTTGCCGCCGGCGTCGCAGAACACATACGGCTCACCGAGCCGCACTTGCTTGCCGGAACAGCGCGCCACATAGTCGCCGAACAATGCCGGGAAGCGCTTCCTGAATTCCAGCGCCACACCTTTGCCCATTACGCCGACACAGTTGACCGTATTCACCAGTGTCTGCGCCTGGCTGGAAAACAGGTCTCCAATGAGTATTTTGAACATGATGCGCCGTTGTTGAGGTTAGCGAAAGAATAGCACGGGATCGATGGCGATTGGGAGCATGAATCCTGCTGCGGCCAGCTTCACGGCAGCGGCCTGATCCACCACCCAGGCACCTGTCAGAAAACAGCATTCCACCCGGTGAGGCACCAGCACCTCCGCGCACTTGCGGGACCGGTGACGGTAATATGCGACGGAATCATCGGGAACTGGTTCACCGCCAGCCAGTCATTGTTCCCGGCATCGTCAAAATCCACCAGCCGCGTATGATCGCCCGCGATGCTGCCATCCGTGCGCCGGTATTCGACCGGCACTCCATCGCGCAGCAGGGCATGAAAATGCCGGTTGGTCTGGGCGAGCGATGGCGCGCCCACGCGCAGCACCTTGCGCAACGCTTCTTCGCGCGCTTCTTCCGGCATGGCTGGATTCAGCCGCCGGATGGCCTCGCGCAACCGCCCCGCCAGCACCACATCGCCAAACGAATCCCGCTCCGCCGCCGATTCGCTGGGGGCGATGTGCGGCCCGTGGCCGAATGCATAGCCCAGTTCTCCGAACCACGCAAGGGCTGCGTCTTCTACGATGGCTTCATTGAGATTCATCTAATCGGTTCAATATGCCAGTCACTTGAATACTTGAACTGCCGAGCACCAGGTTTATTGAGGTACGACACCAAGCCAGGACCATATTCACGCGGCCTCGTACCATTGAAGCCAAAGCTGCCTCGTAGCTCGTCGTTTTCGTTGTATGCAGCAACCAGCGCATCAATTTGCGATTCAGAAAGCTTTTCGATACTCGACAACGCTTCTGCCAGAGCATTACCAGAATTGAAGTTCGGGCAATCGCGGAGCGCCTGAATGTAGGCATTAAGCATTTGATCGTTCTTTATCAGGATCTTCGCAATACCTTGAACAGATTTTTCCCATGTGCAGTTGAGTGCTTGAAACTTTCCAATGAATCCATAAGGGTCTTTGTCTAATCGCACTGCGATGATCGGCACTCCTCGAGCAACCGCATAGCCAACCTCTTGGTCTGTCCAATCACTTTCGTGGAAGGCGTCAGTCATGAGCGCCACAAATGCATCCATGCTGGCGAGGGCGTTTTCAATTTCTTCCTGCCACGCCTTCGTGGGATGGATATCCTCATGGGCCACAAAGCAGGATATGCCGAACAATCGAAGTCCATCTTTTATGTCGGTCGTTTCCCTTTTTACCTCTGACTTGTGGCTCAGAAACACACGGAACCCGGTATCTCCCCAAATACGCTTGGTCGCGTCAGGAGGAGCGTCCCGTTTCCCGTCTATGAGTAATCCGGATTCTTTCCGCCATTCGTGATTCGCCGCGTCTTCCATTTCGAGAAAGACCTCCGCGATGAATTCACTATGGATGTTGTGGAGTCCATTTAGATCTTCCTTGATTTGGTTTTGGATATCGCTCTTTTTTTTTACAGAACTCAAGAACAGACGCTCTGGGAGTATGAGGTAAAGCGCGTGTCCGTGGACACCACCATCCCAATTGTCATAAGTCCACCCCTCGTGAACTCGCATCTGCGCATTGACGATGATTTCTTGAAACTGTCGCTTTCCGTCTTGTGCGTAAAGTTTCGACAGAGCCGCAAGATAGCGCTCAATTTTTTTGGGGAGTGCAAAGTTAATCGCATGGCCGCTCATGCGATAGCTTCCATTTCTTCTGCGCCAGCCGCCACGCTCAACTCCCCGTTCAGCAGCTTCGGCCGCAGCGTGTCGTGCAAGGTGGCGAGGGTTCGCGATTGTTCTTCGTTGTGCGCCATCTTGAAGTGAATCGTGCCGACCGTAGCGTCGAAGACCTTCAACAATGCAGGAGGCGGAACTACCATTTGCAGTTGGCGAAGATAAGTCACAGGTTGGGAAATAGACGGCACGCCAGTCGATGAGGTGTTGGCAAGGAGTCGGTGCTGGCCTTCGGGTGTCTTGAAATATAAAGTGATGTAAAACGGTGATATCACGGAGCGATTGCACCGCATATAAAATTGACGATGCGAAATGATATAGCGCTCATAGCGCGATGTCTCTGGGATGTAAGCAACTTGACCGATACTACCTGCGTGAGTGAAGATGACATCGCCTCTTTGTACATTGGAGCGTTTGAGGCGGTTCGCGTGTTCCTCGCTAATGAAGTTAAACTCAGAGTCATCAAGAAGAATGCCACGGAGGTGCTGACCGCTGACGATGGGGATGCCTTCGGGCGCGAATGTGGATACCTTGATGTCTGAACCAAACGGTCCCATCGCGACACGTTCAGCGAGTTCTTCGATTGTTTTCACCTCCCACCCATTCGGGATATGGCCGAGCGGGGAGTCTTGAAATTGCGTGGGGAAAAGAGCGGCGGTGTCGGGGTCGAGGCCAGCAGGTTTGCGGCCATCGAGTTTGGCGCGGACGGGATCGAAATCCACGAACCAGCTCTGGAACAACGCCCGCGCCATCGCCTCTAGTGTTGCGTTCATTCGCCGGTTCAACTCGATCTTGTCGTCCAGCGTGCCGAGGATGTGTGCGATGGCTTTTTGCTGGGCGAAGGGTGGAAGCGCAATCTCAGCATCGCCAATGTCGTCGATGCCGACAGCTGGGTACGCAGCGCCTTTTTCTCTCGTTACGAGATAGTCGGTAAACGTCTGGTTGAAAATGATGTAGTAGAGATAGCGAGGAAAAATAATTCTGCGTTTGGCCCTTAAGACGGCAAAACCGGTAGATGCGACGATATCATCGGCGACAAATCTGAGCCATAGCATTGATCGTCTATTGGGTCTGACTGTCGATAAAAGACAGTCGCCTGGCGCGACCAGCCGTTGCGCTCGGCTCGGCGCCTCTGAGCGCAGAAATAATTGGGGTGGTTCCGTCTGAATACCTTCTCCGACCGAGGAAATATCTATGTAGCGCAATGAACGATGCGGCCAATCGGATTTAATGCTTGAAGGGTTAAAGTCGCAGCATTCCCGAAGTTTGCGGGTTTCCCAATCACTCCTCATAACCCAGTCCTCTCAGGTTCACCTTGATGGCCTGCTCCAGTTTCGCGGATTCAGCGAATTGCCCATTCAGTGCGACCACAAGACTAGCCATTTTTTCCTCGAACGGCTCGCCGTCGTCTTCGACTTCCTCGGCGCCGACGTAGCGGCCGGGAGTGAGGACATAACCATGGGCGGCGATTTCGGCGACGGTGGCGGATTTGCAAAAACCCGCGCTATCTTCATACTTGCCCGCGTCTTTGTCACCACGCCATGCGTGATAGGTGCTGGCAATTTTCGCAATGTCAGCACCGGTCAATTCGCGGTGCACGCGATCGATCAAGGTGCCGAGTTTGCGCGCGTCGATGAACAGGGTCTGCTTGCGGCGATCACGAAGTTTGCCATTGTCTTTGTTCTTTGCGAGAAACCACAGGCAGACGGGAATCTGCGTGGAATAGAAAAGCTGGGCGGGCAGCGCCACCATGCAATCCACCAAGTCGGTTTCGATGATGGCTTTGCGAATGTCGCCTTCACCGGACTGATTGGAAGACATGCTGCCGTTGGCAAGGACGAAACCCGCGTGGCCATCGGGTGCCAAATGATGGATGAAGTGCTGCACCCAAGCGAAGTTCGCGTTGCCCTTGGGCGGCGCGCCGTACTGCCAGCGCACATCGTCATCCGTGCGGTGCCAGTCGGAGTCGTTGAAGGGTGGGTTGGCGATGACGAACTGCGCCTTGAGGTCTTTGTGCAAGTCACGCCGGAAGGTGTCCGCCTGCTCAGGGCCAAAGTCGGCCTCGATGCCGCGAATGGCGAGGTTCATGATGGCAAGGCGGCGGGTGGTGGCGTTGCTCTCCTGGCCGTAAATACTGAGGTCGCCGATGCGGCCACCATGCTCGAGGACAAATTTTTCTGATTGCACAAACATGCCGCCGGAACCGCAACAGGGATCATAGACGCGGCCCTTGTAGGGGGCGAGCATTTCGACGATGACGCGCACGACGCAGCTTGGCGTGTAGAACTGGCCGCCATTCTTGCCTTCGGCGGATGCAAAGCGTGTCAGGAAATACTCGTAAACGCGACCGAGCAAATCAACGGAACGGTGAGATTTCGCATCGCCACCTTCCGGGACGTCTGCCACCAGGGTGATGGTGCCGATGAGGTCGATGAGTTCACCGAGGCGGTGCTTGTCGAGCGTAGGCCGGGCATAGTCTTTTGGCAGCACGCCTTTGAGGCGCGGATTGTCGCGTTCGAGGGCGACCATCGCGTTATCCACCACCTTGCCGATGGCGGATTGCTTGGCCCCAGCGACGAGGTGTGGCCAGCGTGGTTCCTTCGGCACCCAGAAAACATTTTCCGCGCGGTATTCATCGGCATCTTCGGGGTCGGCGCCTTCGTAGTCGCCTTTGCCCTCAACAAGCTTCGCCCGCATTTCCTCGAACGCATCGGAAATGTATTTGAGGAAGATAAGGCCGAGAACAACGTGCTTGTATTCCGCCGCGTCCATGTTGTTGCGCAGCTTGTCGGCGGCAAGCCAGAGTTTGGCCTCGAAACCGATGGTCGCGGTCGAGCCGTTGTTCTTCGTTTTTGCTTTTGCCATCAAACTTCGCCTGAATTACTCTTGTGAATTTTCTTGCAAAATGCCCTTCCTTTTCCCGCAAAATAAAAAAGGACTAGCGGTTAGGCTAATCCTTTGATTTATTGTTGGCAAGAGCGGAATCGAACCACCGACACAAGGATTTTCAGTCCTCTGCTCTACCGACTGAGCTACTTGGCCATTTGGCACACATTTACCGCTTTCCAGTACAAGGATTATAGCCCGGATGTTTCATAAATTCGCGTGATGATTGCGCAGGATTTTGTTTTGTAGGGAGATTTTGTGAAAGAGTGGCGTAGTTATTCAT
>JAKDLC010000415.1 GCA_030453055.1 Nitrosospira sp. | reverse complement strand
CCCTACAAAACAAAATCCTGCGCAATCATCACGCGAATTTATGAAACATCCGGGTGGAAGTTCAAACATGTTTACACTTTATACGGGGCCGTCGACATCAATGAATCGATGGGCGACGCCAAATCTCCGTGATATATGCTCGCCCAATGCCTGCACGCCGTAACGCTCCGTGGCGTGATGTCCCGCGGAGATAAATGCTACGCCGGATTCGCGTGCGGCATGCACATTCCGCTCGGAAATCTCACCTGTGATAAAAGCGTCCACACCTTGACGGATGGCTTCGTCGAAATAATCCTGAGCAGCACCGGTACACCAGGCTATCCGCCGCACCGGTTTTTCGTCATCTCCAATTACCAAAGGCTTGCGGGCCAGAACGAGTTCGATGTTTATGCGCAGATCCTTCACGGTCGATACCCGGGACGGGATACCTTGCATGGCGATACCCTGCCCGCCGAAACGACCGGTTTCGGTGAACCCCAATCTGTGGGCCAATTGGGCATTGTTGCCAAATTCCGGGTGTGCATCCAATGGCAAATGATAGGCGAGCAGGCTGATGTCGTGCGCCATCAGCAATGCAATACGGCGGCGTTTCATACTGATCAGGCATTGATCCTCGCCGCGCCAGAAATAACCGTGATGTACCAGCACCGCATTCGCACCGGCAGTAACAGCGGCCTGCAAGAGATCGAACGAAGCTGTCACGCCGCTGACCAGTTCGCTCACTTCATTTCGACCTTCCACTTGCAGTCCATTTGGACAATAATCACAGAAGTGGGTAACATCCAGAAGCTGGTTCAAGTAGATTTCGAGCTCGTTCAATCGCATCGGCATTACCCAAGGGGTTTTTTACCCCGGATGTTTCATAAATTCGCGTGATGATTGCGCAGGATTTTGTTTTGTAGGGGAATTTTGTGAAAGAGCGGCGTAGTGACTCATACGCCCGACTGAGCAAAATTCCCATACGAAACAAAAGACCAGCAAGGGCGCGCGTCAATTTATGAAACATCCGGGTTACAATCAATAACTAGAAATTCATACCCTAAAATGCACAAACTCTGGCTGATTTTCGCACAAACGGCAACAATAATCCTGGCGCTATTGTTTGTCATCGCTACCTTGCGGCCCGAATTCTTACCATGGACCTCGCGTGGCGCCGTCATAACCGTGAAAGAAGCGGCTTCCGACAGGGCGTCTTCGGGAGCGCCCAGGCCAGGCAGCTTTCACGACGCCGCCACAAGAGCCATGCCTTCAGTGGTAAATGTCTTTACCAGCAAGGAAGTCAAGGTGGCGCCGCATCCGCTAATGGATGATCCCCGGTTCCGACGCTTCTTTGGTGATCGCTTCGAATCGCAGAACCGGCGTGCATCCAGTCTGGGCTCCGGTGTCATCGTCAACTCCGAAGGGTATATCCTTACCAACCATCATGTGATAGCCGCCGCGGACGATATAGAGATTGCGCTGGCTGACGGTAGAAAAGCCAAGGCGCGCGTTATCGGCTCGGACCCGGAAACCGATCTCGCTGTTATCAAGGTTGATATGGAGGGGCTGCCTGCCATGACTTTTGGGCATTCCGAGGATGCCAAGGTAGGAGATATCGTGTTGGCCATCGGTAATCCCTTCGCTGTAGGGCAGACCGTGACCATGGGGATTATCAGCGCATTGGGCCGGACACATATGGGCATCAACACTTTCGAAAATTTTATCAAGACAGATGCCGCCATCAATCCGGGGAAGTCTGGCGGGGCGCTGGTTGACACCTCCGGCAACCTGATTGGTATCAATACTGCGATCGTATCCCGGACCGGCGGATCGCTCGGCATCGGTTTTGCCATTCCAGCCATTGTGGCGAAGCAGGTAATGGAGGAGATCATTCAGACCGGCGGCGTAACTCGCGGCTGGATCGGGGTGGAAGTGCAGGATTTGACACCGGAATTGGCAGAATCGTTCAAGCGCCCCCATACCAATGGCGCGCTGATCGCCGGTGTCCTCAAGGGTGGACCCGCGGATCAGGCCGGGGTAAAGCCGGGGGATATACTTGTGGCGGTGGATGGC
>JAKDLC010000414.1 GCA_030453055.1 Nitrosospira sp. | reverse complement strand
ATGTGCTTGATTACATTAAATAGGGAGAAAAACATGATATTCATAAAGGGGCAACCTGCGCCCAACGCGTAACCGAGACGCGAGACTGGTATGACCTGACAGAACATAAACGGGGCGTGCTTTTTTGGCCTAAGGCGCAGCAATATAAGCATGTTGTTCCTATCAATGAGCAACATCTTCAAGCAAACTGCAACCTCTATGATCTCCATGCAAACGAGAATATCAGCGAGTACGCGCTTGCGGGGATTTTAAACTCAACCTTCACTATTTTTTCGAAATTTCAATTTGGTCGGCCAGTCGGCGTAGAAGGAAATCTGAAGACTGAAGTTGTAGATGTAAACATGATGGAAGTGCCAGATTTACGCCGATGTAATGTCGCGAAGGTAAATCGTGTTATTCATGCATTTAATGCAATCAAACCGCGTAATGCCTTATTTCTGCTTTCAGAACGTCGCCTGCGTGAAATGGCTTATCTTAAATCTGGCAGAGAAGCCGATCTGGCGAGCCTGTCTGACGTTTCGGAGCTTGAAATGTCCGACCGCCGGGCGCTGGATGATGCAGTCCTTGAAATGATGGGCATTAAATCGAAAAAAAGGCGCAGGGAGTTGATCGACGCCCTGTATGCCTATCTGCACGAGTTTTTCGAAGTGACGCGGCAGAAGGAAGAGAAAGCCATCGTCAACAAAAACAAAACCAAACGCAAGATGACAGCCTCGCCTTCCGATGTGGCGTCGGAAATTTTCGAGGAGATTTATCAGAATGAGGGCCGCTGGCTACGTAGTTACCGGCGGGATTTTCTTTCTTTGGTTCGAGGCAAGCCGGCCACCACCTATGAATTACCCAAAGACGGTGAACCCGAGTTCCACGAGGACATTTTGTCACCGGGTGGAACAGTATTATTTGTCAAAGGTAAAAAGCAGATTGCGCGCATCAACACAGCATCGAGAGCGCAGGGGAATTTGTTGGTATTAGTTGCGGCGCAGGGCGTTCGCGGCTTGATTCGATTCCCTCACGATGAAGCGGATTGCCTGATGGTTAATCGGGCATTTGGCGAATTCATCAGCCTTCGTGAATCGCGCCTGAATGAACTGATCCAGGCGCGCACCGCTAACCCGGACATGCAGGAAAAAATTTACGAAGCGCTCTTACAACGCATTGCGGAAAGTCATTGATGAAAAAATTGCAAGAAAGATTAGCTTCGAAAAAAATTATCTGGGGCAAGCCGTCCTCTCCTCCAGAAAATGGCTTATACTGGAATCCCCGCCAGTTCAAGGGCTGATTAACGCGTATCACCGCTGCCATAGAATTTGCTCGGCTTCCAGAGGCACCGTCACGCCACCGTGGTTTGGTATGAGCCGCACCGTATAATCGGACGCCGGACGCGCTGCGGGCACGCGTGCTTCATACGCATAACCGCTGGCTGCGGCCACCAGCGGGTGCAGGCGCTTCATCTCCTGGCGCACCGGTGTATCCCCCATCATTCCCTGAGCATACAGTTCGACTCGCACCGCAGCCGGATCCAGATCATTCAAATAGACCTGAACGGTGAATACCTGCTGCTCGCCCTGAGCCTCGACCGTCATTTCGCCAAAGCGCAAAGCGGACCATTTTTGCGAGAGATCCCGCCGCCAATTGGAGATTTGCGTGCCGAGGACGCCATTGTCCGCAGCGCGCGCATGGTAGGCTGAGACGGAGGGAAGATAGTATTGCCGGGTATATTCCCGTACCACGCGATTGGTTGAAAAGCGGGGCGTCAACTGCGCCATGCTTTTTCGCATGCGCGCAACCCAGGCGACGGGAATGCCCTGTTTGTCGCGGTCATAGAACTCGGGAATCACCTCGTATTCGAGCAGGTCATAGAGCGCCTGGGCATCCCTGGCATCCCAGGCGGGATCGTCGCCGTGCTCCTGGCCATCCCCCAACGCCCACCCTACTTCCGGCGAGTAGGCTTCCGCCCACCATCCGTCCAATACCGACAAATTGATACCGCCATTGACGAGCACCTTCATTCCGCTCGTCCCGCTCGCCTCCCAGGGCCGTCGTGGCGTATTGAGCC
>JAKDLC010000062.1 GCA_030453055.1 Nitrosospira sp. | reverse complement strand
CATGGCCGCGTTGCAACTCCTTGGAATGGAACGACCATTCCGCGTCGTTGCGCCTTGCCCTGCACCCCAAAAACCGCACACTTCACCCCGCCCAACTACCGGATTTAGGTTAATGGAAACAAGGATAGCCGATTGCCCGCTGGGAGCCAAATGCGAAGAGGTTAAGACGGAGAATGGGAAGCCGGTTGTCATCCGTTGTCCTTGGTATGTGGAGATTAGAGGCTTCGATGCGAATAAAGGCGCGGAGGTAAGCAACTGGGGATGCGCCATCGCCTGGATGCCGACGCTGATGATCAATACAGCTAACGAATCACGCAAGAACACTGCTGCCACTGAGTCATTCCGCAATGAAATGGTGAAGCAGGGCGCGCAGACTCAGCAGGTGATGCTGGTAGCGGCGCAACTGGCGAACGGAAAGCCGGGAAAACTATTGGAGCAATCTTTATGCGAGTAACGATTTTGACATCCTCCCTTCCCTGAAGGAAAGGGATTTCTACGGTGCTACGCGGTGATCTCACGGGTAGCGGTCGTCGCGCGCCGAGGTGAAAAAAAATGAACTACCGGATTCAGGTTCAACAAAAGCCGCATTTGCGGCTTTTTTTATGGGAGGTTGTATGACCATGTTCCAGCGCAAGCGTATCAGGGATATCAAGGAAGAGATGGCCGGAAAAAACGCGGCAGTCGAAGCACACGCCGACAGGCTGCTCGACAGGTTGCGGGCATCGAAGTGGACGGGCGCGCTGCTGGCCGCCGCTGCCGCGATCGTGATCGTCTTGTGGGGTCTGTTCTGACATGACCGGCGACGACAACGACAGCGACCTCAGGATAGAGAGGCGGCGAGGTCCATCCACCTCGACACTATCCTTTAGCGGGATTATCGCTGTAGCAGGCCTCCTTACATCGGGGGTGGCGACTTATAACGCCGTGCAAAACGATATCGCCAGTTTGAAACGCGGGGAACAGTATCAGGAGAGGACCAATGAGCGTCTGAGCGAGGAGATCAAGTCCGCAAGAGTCGAACAGCGGGAAACCATGAAGGAGTTCAACGAGAAGCTTGACAGAATCATTGGCCAGTGGCCTCGCGGGGGAAAGCGATGAAATACCTGGCTGCTGTCATATTCCTGGCGTCGTGCGCCATGCTGGCGCCTATTCAGGAGCGGGACCGAGTCATTGAACAGCCGGTCCCCGTTAATCCGAAGGGGTATTCTGAAGTCAATCCTGAAGTTGATTCTGCGCAATCGGAGCGGAGACCGGAAACCCGCGAACCGGAACTCGAACCATCGCATCTCGCCGTATCGCCTGTATCTGAAGTCTCCTCCTGCGCCTATCTCGATGCCGGCGATTTGAAGGAGACCATAAAGGCAAAGCTTGACTGTATTACGGATAACGCCAAGTGACAGCGAAGTGTCCGTTTTTTGCGATGCCGGGCAAGGCGCAACGACCGGCTGGCATACGAAAACTATTTGATGGGTATGAAGAATGATTGAACCGTCTCCAGTGCGAATCCGGCAAGCCCGGTCCGCAATCGCTGTAATGGTGCTGGCGGCCTCGACGCTTGTCGGGATCGCGGTGCACGAAGGTTATAAGGATGAGGCCTACATTCCCGCACCGGGCGATGTGCCGACCATCGGTTTTGGCGCTACCGCCGGTGTCAGAATGGGCGACAAGACCACACCCACACGTTCGCTGGTGAGACTGCTCGATGAGGTCGAGAGTGTCTATGCCGCCGGTGTGAAAAAATGCGTGATCGTGCCCTTGTATCAGCATGAATACGAGGCCTATGTGAGCCTGGCTTATAACATCGGTGTGGGCGCATGCTGCCGCAAGGCTAGGCTGGGCAAGCCGCCCAATCTGATTGACTTGATCAATGCCGAAAGATATGCGGAAGCCTGCGAGCGCATCGAGGCGTTCAAATACGGACCAGGCAGAAAAATATTGCCGGGGCTGGTAAAGAGGCGTGCAGAGGAGCGAGCGCTGTGTGAAGGCATGCAGTCACCACAGGCTACGGGCTCATCCCAAAATTGAGGATTTAGGATGATTGCATTCAGAATCGCCGGGTTCTCCGGCCTGGTACCGAGACGGGCAAAGCAGTTGCTCGGCCCCAATCAGGCGCAGGTGGCGACCAATTGCATCCTCACATCCGGCGACCTGCGCCCGCGCAACAGCCCGCTGCTGGTGGCCGCTCCGGTCATCGGCAATGACATCAAGTCGATGTTTCGCATGGAGAAGGACGGTAATGAGAAGTGGCTGGCGTGGGATAAGGATGTGGACGTGGCGCGGTCTCCGGTGGCGGGAAATACGTCCAGGCGCTTTTACTACACTGGCGATGGCGAGCCGCGCGCATCGGATTTCGATACCGCGACTGCGGGGACGGGGCCTTATCCTTCGGGATGTTACGTGCTGGGGGTGACGCCGCCGATTACCAAGCCGACTGTGACGCCATCCGGTGGCGTGGGGTCGAGCGTAACGCGCGCCTATGTTTATACCTTCGTTACACCGTGGGGGGAGGAATCCGCGCCGTCTCCGGCTTCCACGGTTACGACCGGTAAGGTGGATGATACCTGGGCGTTGTCTGCAATGGATGCGGCGCCGTCGAATTCGGGAACCGTGACTGGGGCGGTCAAGGATACGCCGTCCGCCGGCTACGCTGAAGTCACAATGAATACCGTATTCGGCTTGCGCGCGGGAGAGACTGTCACGTTTGCATCCGTCGTCGGCATGACCGACCTCAATGCCACGTTCACGCTCAAGACGGTGGACTCGGCGACCAAGAAAGTCACGGTTCTGTTATCTACCGCACAGACTTACACCTCTGGCGGCACGTGGACGCGACAGGCGCCGCATAACACCGCCAACATGGCCAAGCGGATATATCGCACGCTGACGACTTCAAGTGGAACCGAGTACCACTACATCGTTTCGATAGCCGCGAGTACGACGACCTACAACGATACCACCTCGGATACCGACGCCGCCCTAGGTGAAGTGCTGCCTTCAACGTCGTGGCTCATGCCGCCGTCGGACATGAAGGGCATCGTGATTCTGGCCAACGGCATTGCGTGCGGATTCTTCGGCAATGAAGTCTGTTTCTCGGAGCCGTTCAAGCCTTATGCCTGGCCGGTAGCATACCGCCAAACGTACGATCAGGATATCGTGGCCATTGGCGTAACCGGCACCACGCTTGTCGGCATGACCAAGGGCAATCCGTTCACGATTACCGGCGTGGAGCCGGTGACGATGGGCGGCGGCATGCAGAAACTGGGCGTGGCGTGGCCGTGCATGGCCAAGCGCGGGGTGGCGAGTTTCGCCTTTGGCGTGGGCTACCCGGCGCCGCAAGGGCTGGTGATTTCCGGAATGAATACCGACATCGTGACCAAGGATTTGTTCACCCTGAAGGAATGGGGCGAACTCAACCCGGATACTTTCATCGCGGCTTCCGCCGATAATCGCTACTACTGCGGCTACACCGTGAATGAGAGTTCGCTCATGTTCGTGATCGACAAGGCCGAGTCGGCTTCCTTCATCAAGATCAATCAGGTCATCACGGCGATATGGGCTGACCCCTGGACGGGCAAACTTTACGTCGCGGCCGACAAGAAAATCTACCGGTGGGAAGGGAATATTGGCACGAAGCTCTCCTACGAGTGGAAGAGCAAGCAATTCATCAGCGCGCCACCGGTCAACTATGGCGCAGCCAAGGTGGACGCCGATTTCGATATGTCGGAAGCGGAAACGGCGGCGGCGCAGGCGGACTACGATGCCGCCATTGCCGCCAATCAGGCGCTGATCGACGGCGGGACCATGAACGACGGCTTAGCCGATCCCGCCCTTGGAGAATACGAGATCGGCGGGGATGAAATGCAGGCGGTTCCGCCACTGGCCATCGACTCACTACAGTTCCAGTTGTGGGCGGGTGGCGCCTTGAAGCATGCCAAACAGGTGAGCAACAGCCGTGCCTTCCGGCTTCCCGGCGGTTATAAGGCGGATAACGTGGAGGTAGTGTTGTCCGGCAATGTGAAGGTGACCGGCGTGGTGCTGGCGGAAACGATGGATGGGTTGAAGGGGGCTTGATTGAATGGTAATATCCTTTATTATTACTTAATAAAGGAGTGGATTATGCCCAAAACGATGACCAAACCGGCGACCCGCACGGCTAAACCGGGAACGAGGGTAGTGACTGCAAGCCTACCGATAGCGCTGGCCGAAAAGGTGGATGCAATCGCGGCGCAGATGGAACGGCCACGTGGCTGGATCATGAAGCAGGCGTTAAACGATTGGGTTGATTGGGAGGAAGAGAAGCACCGCAGGACGCTGGAAGGGTTGGCCTCCGTCGATGCGGGACGCACTGTGCCACACGCGGAAGTTGTTAAGTGGGCTAACAGTCTGGGCACGGACAAACCCCTGCCAAAGCCGGCGCCAAAATGCAAATAGAGTGGACGCTAGAGGGATATGAAGACCTGGAACGGCTATGGGAGTTTCTAGCCTTGGTGAACCTGCCTGCCGCAGAGAAAACTAGACAGCATCTCCTTATTGCACCTGAATTATTGCCGGATAATCCCCGCATAGGGGAACGGCTGGAAGAGTACGACCCAAGGGAAGTGCGCTGTTTGATCGTAGGGAGTTACGAAATGCGCTACGAAATCAAAGGCGAAATAATTTCCATTGTGCGCCTCTGGCACACGCGAGAAGACCGTTGAAGAGTCGCCGGATCGAAATGTAATAGCAATCATTTGTTTTTCCATGTAAGCCGCCTAGCAGCCTGTCGGACTTAAAGGAAATCGGCTGCAAAAGCGTCTGGCCGGTCCATATTTCGCCGCTTTTTCGGCCAATAGAACAACTATTGGCCTTCAAAATCGTCAAAATCTGTCCTCGCCCAGTCACTTTTTCGCTTCGATTCTTCAAGTCCGACAGGCTGCTAGCGCGGCTTTTTTATTGTCATGAAAAGGAGTTGATATGGCAGCAAAATATGCTCACGCGGATGTTTTATAAAGGGTAATCATGGCAATGATCCGCATCAAGAAGCCGGGCATACCGGCGGGGACGCCGGAATGGCTGCGCACGATGCTGGAAATCATCGTTGGTCGACGTGGCAACAAGATCGAAGTACCGAAACATCAAACCCTGATATTCTCCGCAACCCCGACGCAAGCCGAGTGCGAGGCGTTGTATGCCTATGCGAACACGATACGCGATTCGCTTGAGCAACTAATCAACAGGATGGATAGCTGATGACCAACGACGATCTGCTTTCGATTCTGAAAGCGAACATCGGGCTTTCTCTAACACCGGAACTGGCTGCGGATATTTGTCTTGCCGCCGACCGGTTATCAACCCTTGTCCCCGCTGATGTCATCGCCAGAATCCAGCCCGAAGCATATGGGGATTTCACTTTCTCCCTTGAGCGCATCGAAGACATTGCCGGCGAAATCAAGCCGCTTCACCGGGCGCATTGGGATGAAACGGAAGAACACCGGCATGGGCTTGAACTGAATCCCGATTACGAAACGTTCATCCGTTACGAGCGGGCCGGGCGCTACGTTCTTTTCACCTTGAGAAGTGAGGGTGAATTATTGGGTAACTGCGCCATGTACCTGGATACAAGCGCACATACGCAAACGCTGATTGCCACCGAGGACACGCTGTATCTGTTGCCGGAAGCCAGGCAAGGCAGGGTGGCGATCTGCTTTGTGGCGTACATCGAGAATGCAATGCGACAGGTCGGCGCCAAGGAAATCAATATCACCGTGAAGACCGTCAACAAGGCCGGGCGCTTCTTTCGCTTGCTCGGCTACCGTCATGTGGAAAATGGATTCGCCAAAATACTGGAGGCTGAAAATGTGTAGCTCGAAACCGCCGAAACCCGATCCGCTGATCGGGCAAGCCGCGATGTCCAACGCCGAACTCGCCAAGGAAATGGCGGGCGTGGCGCGCGACCAGCTCGCCTGGGAGAAAGACCGTGCTGCCAGGCAGGATCCGTTGATCGAAAAAATTGTTGATCAGCAGATTGCATTAGGCGACGCGAATGCCGAGCATGCCGAATCGCAATGGCAGATTTACCGCGACCTCTTCGCTCCTGTCGAAGAACGTATGGTCAAGGATGCCAATGAATTCGATTCGAATGAGCTCAAGGGCCGGATGGCGGCGGAAGCCGGGGCGGACGTTGCACGCGGATACCAGGGTGCGCTGGAGTCGAGCCGGCGCGCGATGGAACGGATGGGAGTCAACCCGAATTCCGGACGGTTTCAGGCATTGACTCAGGCGTTGAATCTGGGGCTGGCAAAAGATTCCGCCGGCGCAATGAACAAGGCGCGGCGCGACACCGAATTGCAGGGTATGGCGATGCGTGAAGGTGCGTCGAAATTCGGGCGGGGCATGACAAGTACGGGGCTTGCCGCCGATGCCGCAGCGCTAAACGCCGGCGACTCCGCCACGCACAATATGGCGACCGGTTCCCATATTCGCAATGCTGGCATGGCTGGCGCACAGAACTGGTTTGGCGGCGTAACCCATGCAAACGCATCCGCCGGGAATCTGGGGCTGGGGCAATACCAAGGACAACTCGACGCCTGGCGACAAGCGAACCAGAATTCTGCGTTGGGAGCCGCAGGATTGGGGAGTCTGTTTGGCCAGCTCGGCTCGGCCGCCATAACGAAGAAACTTTAATAGAAACCGGGGAGGGGGGGAATCATGTTTAATCTTGGCGCATTTGCCGGCGGGTTGGCGGAGTTGGAGCGCCAGCCCGGCGTAATCAACGATGAACAAACAGGAACCGGGGAGAGGTGGAATCATGTTTAACCTTGGCGCGTTTGCCGGCGGGCTGGCGCAGGGCATTCGCAGCGGCCAGAATATGGAACTCCGGCAGAAGCTGGCGGAGCGGGCGGCGAAAGCCGATGAGCGCGAAGCGGAAATACACCGGGTGAGAATGGATAAGGCTGCTTTCAACAAGGACACGCGCGACCGGTTACGAGCTGCCAACGATGAGATAACCGCTGGTTGGCGGCATAACCCGCACGACGAGGCTGCTCGGCCAGCACCTGGGCTGAGTGACCTGTCCGCGCAAACCCCGGCAATCGTTGACACAAGGGCTGCCGGTCTTTCCAGCCTGACCAAGCCAACGACACGAACAACAGCCGATGAAATGATCGGCAGACGCATGCTCACCGGCAATCTCCTGGAAGACGCGGATGCGCTTACGCGCATGGCAAACATCTACCAAAAGCATGGCCTCCTGAAGGAAATGGCGCCGTGGATGAACAAAGCCTATGAAGCGAAGAAAAAGCGCATTCCCGATGCCCTGCATTTCCTGTTGACGGGCGACGCAAAAGCGGCCGGTGAAATCCTGAAAAAAGGCGGCATAAACCTGGTAGCTGATCCCGCGCCAACCGATGAGGATGATCCGCAAAATCATGGTTGGAAATTCAGGTTCGAAGGAGGTGGTGAGAAAGAAATCAATTTGAAGGAATTGGCGGCCGGATTTTTTCCGTCATCAACACTTCGCTCAATAGATCGCGTACTTCCTTAGCGTAGCGCTTCTGCGTAAATCGGTTCTCCGCCCATCTCTGGGCGGCGGCTCCGAGCCTCGCTCTTTCATGGGGGTTTTCGTACAAGTATTGTATTTTATCGGCAAGCTCGGTGGGGTTGCCACGCTTGTACAGAAGACCCGTTTCTCCATCTTGAATCAGCTCTGTGGTTCCGCCGCTCGCGGTGCCTATCAGCGCTTTCCCGGCAAGCATTGCTTCCACGGTCACCCGCCCAAACGCTTCCCAATGTGAACACATAAGCATCAAATCCGCCGCTCTGATCAACGGCATGGGATTTTCTGCATACCCGTGAAATCTGACCCGTTGTTCCAAACCATGGTCTTTCACTTGTTGACGCAGCGCCGCCGTGAAGCGCTTCCCGCCATCGCCGACAATTAGCAGATGAGCATTGACTCCTCGGCAGACCACTTCGGACAGCGCCGAGATCGCTTCATCCTGTCCTTTCCCGGCCTGCAGGGACCCCACTATGACGCACTGAAAAAATTGATCATCAGGGATCAAATCGCATGCTTGTTTCATTTTATCGCGCAATGTCACCGCTTGATAAATTACGCGCATGCGGTATGGTTTAATGTAACGAGCATAATCTTTGACCACTGCATGGGAGTTCGCGATAACGATCGCGGAAAAACGATCCATAAAGTGAACTGCCCGACGCTCACCGAGGTCGAACCACAAATTGTGATCGAGGTATCCGAACTCATGCAAATGCCAGATGTGCGGGCGGCGCGTTATCCAGGCCGCCAAGGCTCCGGCGCCGACCGTTATGGTATTGGAATAGACGACGTCACACCGCCAATTCGCAATGATACGCGCTAACGGAATTGCCCATAACAATGTTTTGACCGTTCGCGCAATGCGGCTTAACCACCACCGGCGCCGAGTACTAACCATCCAGGGGTAGCGGATTACTCTCCATGGGATATGCATGCGATCGAGCGCCGGCAGCAACGGCCCTGTTTTCGGAACGAGAACCCTGCACTCCACGCCTTCCGCGATCAGGCCCTGCAGTAGCTCAAGCAGGGCTAGTTCCGCTCCACCCCTGCCCGCCGTGTGCGATATGAAGCATATGCGCATCAGGCACACACGCAAGGGATTCTTGTCCGGGAAGCAATTGTTTCATGCGTTCGTTTCCAGCCGATACCAATGGCGGTTATGACAAGAAGCGGACAAAACGTGTGCCGAATTATCCACCGATAAATACCCATGATCAGAGCCCCAAAATAACCGATAATCAGACCGCAGATCACCCGGGGGCAATCGCTATTTATTCAAAAAGGATAAATATTCCGTTTACTTATCACCTTCGGAACCAGGCTTTTTATCTTACGGGCTTTTATAGCCAAGGCCATTGGACCTTGGTACATCTGTACCTTGGTACATCTGGACGTTGGTACATCTATCGTTCTAAATCCGGCAATCGGGTGGGATGGAGTGGGTGATTTTTGGGGGACGAGGGAAAGGGAGCAACGAGAAAACTGACTCAACGGCGTGCTTACGACACATGCCATTAGCATCAGTATGGACGGACGCGAGGGGGCATTGGGACAACGTATTTGTGGAAGCTCAGACGGCATCAGTGCGATCCACGCATCATGCACCTACCTGTCGGGTATGGGCAGCATAAGTTCCCGGTAGGTGGAGCGAAAATCGATAGATAGAAACAGCCGCGTACTCATTTGGAACATTGTCGTATGTCTTCGCCGCCGCATCCGCAAATCATCATCATCTCCTCG
>JAKDLC010000413.1 GCA_030453055.1 Nitrosospira sp. | reverse complement strand
GGAAACAGCTATGCCAACCCTACACTACCGCGCCAGATCCCGACTCTACTAAATTCGCGTGATGATTGCGCAGGATTTTGTTTTGTAGGGGGATTTTGTGAGGGAGTGGCGTAGTTATTCATACGCCCGACCGAGCAAAATTCCCATACGAAACAAAAGACCAGCAAGGGCGCGCGTCAATTTATGAAACATCCGGGTTAGAAGGTATGGCCAATTTTTGCTGCCGCTGACTTGTTTTCCAGCGCATCCAGCAGCGTCAGCAGAGGGTGAAGTTCGCGGTAGCGCGCGCAGGCCTTGCGCAAGTATTCCATTACCCGCGGCATATCCTCGAGATAACTATCCTTGCCGTCGCGGTAAGACAGGCGCGCGAATATCCCCAATACCTTGATATGACGCTGGACGCCCATCCATTCAAAATCGCGGTAAAAATCGGCGAAATCGGCAGCCGCCGGTAAGCCGAGTTTTCGCGCTTTCTCCCAATAGCGTATTACCCAGTCCAGCACCCGTTCCTCATCCCAGCGGATGTAGGCATCCTTGAACAGCGACATCAGATCGTAGGTGATGGGACCATAAACCGCGTCCTGAAAATCGATGATACCGGGATTGGGAGTCGTAACCATCAGGTTGCGCGAATGGTAGTCGCGGTGCACGAATACGCTGGGTTGCGCCAGGTTGTTTTGCACAATCCGTTTGAAAACTTGGTCAAGCCCGGCTTTCTGGCTTGCATTGGGCATTACTTGTAAATGCCTGGTCAAATACCAGTCCGGGAACAGATTCATTTCCCTTAGCAGCAACGCTTCGTCGTAATCCGGCAACACGCCGGGACGGCTCGCCAGCTGAATTCCGAGAAGCGCAGCCACTGCATCGCGATACAGGCGATCTGCGCTGCCGGGATCGTCATTCAGCGCCTGGAGATAGGTGGTACTTCCCAGATCGGAGAGCAGCAGAAAACCCTGCGCCGGATCCTGCGCCAGTACGGCTGGCACATGCACGCCTGCCGCGGCGAATAATCGAGCGACGTGCAGGAAAGGCGTGCAATCCTCCTGCTGCGGCGGCGCATCCATCACAATCAATGTTTCGTCGCTGAAAGTCGCGCGAAAATACCGGCGGAAACTCGCATCGGCGGAAGCCGGTGACAACGTAAAGCGCCGGTCGGGAAACTGTGTCTGGATCCAGTCGTCCAGAAGTTGCAAACGTTTCATAGATAACCGCTGATTGATAACCGCTGATTTGCCTAAATCCCGGAAGTATGAGATTTTATCATGCACGCACTACTGCTCCCCCGATGTTGGACAAGCAGAAATCATGGAGGAAATCATGCTCAACCAAAAAGTATTGGACGAAATCGTAACCAAGGTCAACGAATTGCTGGCGCAGAGCCCGGTCAAGGACGTGGAGAAAAACCTGCGGATCATGCTGTCAGGCATCTTCACGCGGATGGATCTGGTCACACGCGACGAGTTCGACGTGCAGCAGGAAGTACTGAAACGCACACGCGAAAAACTGACGCTATTGGAAACAAGAATCGCGGAACTGGAAACTGCCGCGAAATCAGACACAGTTCCGCCGGAGACATTGGATGATCTGTCAGAGACGGAATAATGCGAACATTCGAAGATGGCCGCACAGGTGAAAAAAGAATGGTTGATGCCATATAACCAAAAAACGTCGACTTCATCCCCCTTTATGCATGTTGATCCCGTTGACCCGTGGTTGAGAATTTTCTTGCATGCCGGTAGCCATCCTTTATAGCCGCGCTATCACGGGCATGGAGTCTCCGCTGGTCACGGTGGAGGCTCATATCGCCAATGGTCTGCCGAGTTTCACTATCGTCGGACTGCCGGAAGCGGAAGTGAAGGAAAGCAAGGACCGGGTGCGGGCGGCGTTGCAAAACACGCAATTCGAATTTCCCGCCCGACGCATCACGGTCAACCTCGCCCCCGCCGATTTGCCCAAGGAAAGCGGACGCTTCGATCTGCCGATCGCGTTGGGCATACTCGCGGCGACTGGTCAAATTCCCTCGGACAAACTCGATCAATATGAATGGGCGGGCGAACTTGCCCTGACAGGAGAATTGCGCGCGATACGTGGCGCACTGGCGAT
>JAKDLC010000061.1 GCA_030453055.1 Nitrosospira sp. | reverse complement strand
GGTCGATCGCTTATGGTTGAAAAAGAAATTGAAAAAGAAATTTTGGTGCGGTTTCTGATTCCCGGAGAATCCGGATGGGTTTATTGGTCAAGGGCGAGTGGGTCGATGAATGGTACGATACCAAGGCGACGGGCGGCAGTTTCGTCCGCACCACTGCACAATTCCGCAACTGGATCACCTCCGACGGACGGGCCGGGCCGAGCGGTGTGGACGGTTTTGCCGCCGAGGCCGGGCGCTATCACCTGTATGTGTCACTGGCCTGCCCATGGGCGCATCGAGCGCTGATTTTTCGCGCCCTCAAAAGGCTGGAAGGCATGATCGGAGTATCGGTAGTCAACCCCTATATGGGCGAATACGGCTGGACGTTCGAGCAGGCTCCGGGGGTCGTGGCCGATCCCGTGCGGCAGGCTCGCTATCTTTATGAAATCTATTTGCGTGCCGCTCCCGAATATACGGGCCGGGTGACCGTGCCGGTGCTGTGGGACTTTCAGAACGACACGATAGTCAGCAATGAGTCGGCCGAGATCATTCGCATGCTTAACACGGCTTTCGATGGCATGGGCGCAGCAGACGGGGATTACGCGCCGGCAGCGTTGCTGCCGCAGATTGACGCGATCAACGCGCGTATTTACGGCACAGTCAACAATGGGGTGTACAAGGCTGGCTTTGCCACCGATCAGCAAGTCTATGAGAGTGCCGTAGCGGCGCTATTCGAATCTCTGGGCGCGCTTGAGCAGCGTCTTTCCCGCCAGCGCTATCTGCTGGGTGGCCGCATCACCGAAGCCGACTGGCGGCTGTTCACCACACTGGTTCGCTTCGATCCGGTTTACCATGGTCACTTCAAGTGCAATCTCAGGCGGCTGGCGGACTACCCGAACCTTTGGGGCTTTACCCGCGAACTGTATCAATGGCCGGGCGTAGCCGCAACGGTGAACATGCGTCACATCAAGGAGCACTACTACCGCAGCCATCCCACCATCAACCCCAACGGCATCGTGCCGGCGGGACCGATCCTGAATCCTGACCAGCCTCACGACCGCGCACTGTTGACGCCGCAGGCAACGTGATCAATGCGTCCGTCGAGCTATCTCTGGTTTGCCCAGAGCGTACCCCAGGCGCCGCCGCCGCCGCCCCAATTTTCCACATCCGCCGAGCGAACCAGCAACTTTCTGTAGAGCGGGAAAAGCCGTCTCGATCTCGTTTTATTCATCACTTCATCCACACGATCGGCCAGAAAATAAAGTATGTGCGAGCCGACAAAACCAACGATTTTACGCATTTCAAAAGCCTTCAGGATTTATGGTCATGGCTGCCTGTTCGCAGCCGGAAAACGATCCGGCGCGGAATCTCCACCACCGCACCGTCCCCCTTGTAGGGAAGTATTATCCCCACCTGGCTTTGATGCATAATTCGTGCCATAAAATGTCTTTTAAGTTAAATCTTCTTGAATACAGTCTGTTATACGAGATTTCGTTCTGGCGCCCTTGGTTGCTCTCTTATAATTGTAAATTTTCTCGGCATCAACACCTTTTAGAATGTCGGGTATATTCCAGTCAGAGCCCTCCGCCGCCACGGTAGCGGCATGAGCATCGAGCGCACACGAATCGTCATTCATCGACCCGCTGACGAACGACTTCTTTTGTGCGCTTCAATGCGTTCCAGAGGGGATTGGTATACTGTGCTGGGCAAGGCGCTCGTCGATCTGATTTGTTTGCCGAAAAAGCGCCCTGCTGCAACTTCAGGAGGCGCACATAGTCTACCAGTGCAATCCTGTAGCGGAATAAATGGCGAGCCGTGAGACAACTTATAATGGCATTCATGTTTTCCGCCGGATTCGCGGTCGCCGGGGTCGCCATTGCGGCAGCGCCGGTTGACGTGCCCGACACAATGGCGGAGCGGGTAAAGGCTTGTGTCGTCTGCCACGGCCCCGAGGACAGAATGGGGAGAGATGCATATTATCCCCGGATCGCTGGCAAGCCCGAGGGCTATATATTCAACCAGTTGCGCAATTTTCGTGATGGCCGGCGTTATTACCGGCCTATGACCTTGCTGCTTGCGAATGTGTCGGATCGGTATTTGCTGGAAATGGCCGCCTACTTTTCCGCACTTGAACAGCCTTATCCGCCGCCTGAGCGCACGGCTTTGTCATCGAATGAGAGCAAGCTGGCCCAAAAGCTTATCAATCAGGGAGATCCCTCGCGAAAAATCCCCGCCTGTGTTGAATGTCATGGTAAAGCGCTGATGGGTACCGCGCCGTTTATTCCCGGTTTGCTGGGCCTGCCTCGTGTTTACTTGATTGCCCAGTTCGGCGCCTGGCGGAGCGGAGGTTTGCTGCGAGGACAGACGCCCGATTGCATGTCGGAGATCGCAAAAGAGCTCACCACCGACGAAACGAACGCCATTGCAGCCTGGCTGGCCGCTCAGTCCGTGCCAGAGAAGACCGGCGCCGCCGCCAACCTTCCCGTTGAGATGGCGCGGCGTTGTGAAAGCCTATTTCATCGGAATGACGCTCCATGAAACGAGCCCTCATAGCCGCCAGCATCGCGTGCCTGACGGCCATGGGCTTGTCATTTGAACTGATCGGCGCACCGTCTGCGGAAAAGGGCGCGGCGGCCAAAAAGGAAGTAACAGCAGAGAAGGCGGTATCCTCCGCGCAACGCCAATCGCGCGGCGCTTATCTTGCGCAGGCGGGTAATTGCATGGGATGCCATACCGCACAGGGCGGTCGGCTCTATGCCGGCGGGCGCAGCCTGTCTACCCCCTTCGGTACATTTGTCACGCCCAATATCACCCCGGATAAGGCGACCGGGATCGGACACTGGACGGAGCAAGATTTCTGGAAGGCGCTGCACGAGGGCAAATCACGCGATGGCCGGCCCTTATACCCGTCATTTCCCTATACCGAATATACGAAAATCACCCGTGAGGATTCGGACGCCATTTTCGCGCATCTTCAAACGCTGGCTCCCGTCGCGCAACATAACCCTCCGAGCAAAATCAATTTTCCCTACAACTTTCAACCCCTGTTGAGTCTCTGGCGTGCCATTTACTTCAAGCCGGGCGTTTATCAGCCGGACACGGCGAAAAGCCATGAATGGAACCGCGGCGCATATCTGGTGCAGGGGCTTGGGCACTGCAACGCATGCCATGCGCAACGCAATCCGCTGGGCGCCGTTGGTGACGATACATTGGGAGGAGGGCAGATCATGGGTTCGAACTGGTATGCGCCGTCTCTGACTTCCAGCCAGGAGGCCGGGTCCGCCGGCTGGCCGATCGAGGAGATCACACAGTTGCTCACCACGGGTATTTCGCCGCAGTCAGCCACATCGGGTCCCATGGCCGATGTCGTCAGGCAAAGCCTGCAGCATCTCAGCAAGGAAGACGCGCTTGCAATGGCCAATTACCTGAAATCACTGCCGGAGACCAGTCCACGTGTTCGCGCCGCCGCTCCCGTCGTTACCGGGCAGGTGAAAAACTGGTTTCAGCGGGGCGCCAAGCTCTATGAGAAACATTGTCAGGATTGTCACGGCGATTCCGGACAGGGTGCGCCCGGCATATATCCGCCACTGGCAGGCAATCGAGGGGTCACCATGACGCCTCCCGTCAATGCGGTTCGCAGCGTGCTCAATGGTGGCTACCCGCCATCCACCGCAGGCAATCCACGGCCGTATGGCATGCCGCCGTTTGCGCAGGTCCTGCGCGACGACGAGGTGGCGCAGGTCTTATCGTATATCCGCAACGCGTGGGGAAATCATGCCAGCCTGGTCACAACGGATCAAGTCGACAGGAGCCGTGAAGGCAGCCACTGAGGTATGCGCTGAAATGGCAATGCCAGGGTTGATTGGGTATTCTGGAGCATCGTGACCGCAGACATTACAATCTAACCGCGTAACACCATCTCATGCGCAGCGGTCACGTTCACCGGAAGACGCACAAATACATCTCGCTTAGGTCATGCGATTAGAGAATGAATAGTAAAATACATATCTTTAGCTTGAGCGATCACCCAATCCGATTTTGATTTCAAGCCGTTACGCTTATCCAAAGATGAACCGACTTAAATAAAAAGATGCTAAAAAACTAAAAGAGGTTATAGAAAAAAGCAAAATGACATGTAATTATTTTTGGAATTATATTTGACTCGCCGTATAGCACGCGGCAATATTCGCGCTCATGACAGGCGACAATCCACATTATTTCGATTTTGACCTCGACCGAGGCATTCGGTCTCAAGTTGTTGAAAAACTTGAGTTGAGTCCGATTTTTCCATTAGCGAGAGGCGTGGGACCAGGAGAAAGTGGAATCTACGCTCTTTATTTCCGCGATGCGCTAGTTTACATCGGCAAAGCGTCGAAGGGGACCACCAAAAGCAAGCGAACATTGCGAGGCCGTCTTAGCGAGCATGTCAGCAAAATCAGCGGACGGCGCAATATATCGCTGGACGATATGAAGTGTCGTTATCTAACGTTTTCTAGTGAATGGTGGGTCTTCGCTGCTGAATTTGCGCTCATGACACACTACCGCCCAATATGGAACGAAAGTGGATTTGGAAGCAAAGTTCCCGGAGTAGGACGTCCGGGAACTCATCGGGTCAGCCGGTGGAATGAGGAATTCCCGAAAATTGATTAAGAGATTCCACGCTCGCATTTATCACTATTGCGGCAGATAATCCAAAAACAGTGCCGCTTTCGCGCATGGTAGGCTGTCTTCCATTTCGTCGAAACCATTGGCCCCTTCCTCACCTTGATAATTAAATCGCAAACGGTGAATCCGGCTTCCTCGGCCATTCGCATAAAATCGCAATGCGGCCATTTCGATTTATGACAGTTCACCATGTCTGTGATCTTCGCGAGTAGCAATCCCTCTGGCTTTAATACTCGCTTAGCCTGCTTCAAAAATGCAGGATACAAATAGCTGAGATTCCAATCCTGGTCCTTACCACACTCCATCGTCGCCCCAAAATCCATGTCAAATCGTTTACGACTCTTATCTCGACCTTGAGGTCCGACATGTGGAGGATCGTAGACCACTACTCCAAATTTAGCTGACGGGACGCCTGTCATTTTTCGATTGTCGACAACAATCATAGGCTCATATTGTGGATCAATGTCCATAGACACAATATTTCGTTTAGAACCTTTCCAAAATCTTCCGGCATTATATGTAGAATCCAAAATCGGTTCTGGCGAGATCGTCGGGTAAAATTTAAATATTGCTTCGAGCAAAGCACTGTCGCTCCCCTCCCATACGCTGCTTATAGGTGCGTAAGTCGATATGCCGCTTTCCACTTTCTTTGGAATCTTGGGCGCCCCAGACTCCCCTTTGGGGCTGTATTTAAGAACGGTATCGGTAATGCGATCGAGCGTACAAGTATCAAGAGTCATCAGTGCCCCTATGCTATTAGTTCTTGGTATGTAATAAGACGGCCAGTGGTGTCATGTCCACGAAACCACCGAACCAATCCCATACACGTCACCATGCAAGTTGTTTCTGGCGGGGTGATGGCTCGGTTTCGTTATCATCCGATTGGAGCGTTTTTCCCACTGTTGTGCGAGCGGAATATAATTTTTTTGATGGGATGCTTGCCATCTTCTTTTTCCCCAATGTCCGTCCCGGCTAACTCGGTGATGGCTTTGGGAATGATCAAGTCGTTACCGCACGCCTCACGCAGGCGTTGTAATACGGACCAGGCTGATTTCTGAGTGATGTCGATTTGCTTCGACAGTTGCAGCGACGAAATACCTTTGCGAGTCGTGACCAACAAATACATCGCATAAATCCACTTGTGCAACGGTACATGTGACCTCTCAAAAATCGTTCCCGTGCGAACGGTGAAATCCAGTTTGCAGGCGTTGCAACGATAGTAGCCGTCTTTCCTGCTGGTAATGCGGTCGCCGGTCTTACATGTCGCGCACTTTGCGCCCGTCGGCCAGAGTCGACCTTCAAGGTACCTCCGCGCCGACTCTGCATCGGGGAACATTTTGAATAATTGAAAGATATTTGGGCTAGGCTTGTCCATTACTTACTTAACTCCCTTAACACATTTAATTATGTGCCATATCCAGGTAGGGAGTCAAATATATAATTCCACCTACCGGATTCAGGATTATGGACTACACCCCGTCCTGTGATGACGGGGCAGCCAGGGTTAGCGGTTCTTCAATTGACCGCGCAGCTCCCCGCTTGGGTGAGCCTCGCTGTGAATGTTGACGTAGAGGTTCCCGGCTTTGTAAGCGTCGTATTGCGCATCGGTCAGCTTGGCGCCGCTGGGAACAGACCACTCGCCATCGGAAGTCTTCTTGAGCGCAATGAGATCCGGGCCATTCTTGCCGGCCGCCCCTTCATGAATATGTGCGCTCGTGCCTTTGATGCCGGAAGTGGTTATCGTGCCTTTGACGGATTTGTCGTCCTCAACGATTATCGCGCCAGTGCCGGTCGCGGAAGTCTGAACGGGGGGCACTTCCTGGTCGCCGCTCAGGTTAGCCTTGCGTTCGCCGGCTGTCGCCATTCCGGCACCTGCGGTAAGGATGCCGGCTATTAACGCAGCCATAGCCAAGGTGTGTCGTGATTTATGAAGAATTGCAGTCATTGTGTGCCTCCTGTCAGGTTGATGAATTTAACCCGGATGTTTCATAACGAAACAAAAGACCAGCAAGGACGCGCGTCAATTTATGAAACATTCGGGTTAGATTGCGGTGACTGGCTAAGCGGTTCCGTTCGTTTCTTTCACACTTGCCGGCACCAATAGCGACAAGTGTATATATCGCTCAAGGATGAGTTCGTGCGGTAGCGTACGTAAGTTGATAATTTACATCCCACATCCCGTGTGCCGGGTTTACGCTGCGCCAAGCCAACTACCGGATTCAGGATTATTTGACCGGAATAGGATTTCCGCGCGCCACAGGGACGGCGGTAACGCTATTTGTTGGACTTCCTTCTATCAGTTTATCGGAATAGGTCAGATAAACCAGCGTGTTTCGCTTGGAGTCGACCACGCGGACAATGTGCAGGCGCTTGAATAGAATGGACATGCGTTCGGTAAACACATCCTCCTGCCGGGGGAGTTTTTCGGAAAAGTGAAGTGCGTCCGTCACTTGCCGGCAGGCAATGGAGGCTTCCGCCTTATCTTCCGCCAGCCCTACCGTGCCTTTTACGCCGCCTGTCCTTGCGCGGGAAACGTAGCAGGTGATTCCCCGGACTTTTGGATCGTCATAGGCTTCTATGACGACTCGATCATCCTTTCCCAGCCATCGGAAAGCGGTGTCCACTTCGCCGACGAGTTCTGCTTCAACCGGGCCGGCCGGCATCCAGACCGATATTGCGATTATCAATGTCACCCCGAATCTGATCGCCGCCATTCGGTACTCCTTCTCAGTGATGTTGTATCGGGCCGGTGTCAGGCGCCGACAACACTAAAGCTGTGGCTGAATGATGTTCAGGGCGTATTCCCGGGTCTTTTCTTTCCATGATCGATTTTCCCATTCATGTAACGTTATCTGCCTTGCGCGCGCCAGGTCCGCCTTGAAATCCGCCAATTGGCGCTCGGCGAATTGCTGATTGTAGACGTTCAGGTTGCATTCATCATTCAGTTTGAATGACCGGTTGTCGAAATTGGTCGACCCGACAGATACCCATAGCGCATCGATAATCAGAACCTTGCAATGAAACATGGTGGGCTGGAACTCGAAAATTTCCGCGCCCGCAGCCAGAAGCGGGCCCCAGGTTCCGCGTGAGGCGCTACGTACCAGCGTTTTGTCGATATAACGGCCCGGCAGGATTATCTGTATGGTCACGCCGCGTTTCAACGCGGCCACCATGGCTTCCTGCGTCAGTGTATCCGGAACAAAGTACGCCATGGAAAAATGGATGCTTTTTTCCGCCGCCGCAATAGACAGAAGATACATGAGATGCGTGCTGCCTGCACCGCCTTCCGCCGAGCTCTTGAACACTTGCGCAAAGTTGGCGCCGTATTCATTCAACTTCGGAAAGTATGCCTCGCCATGCAACACGTCGCCCGTTACCTTGGTCCAATTATCCATGAATGCCGCTTGCAGCTGCGCCACCACGGGCCCTTCGACGCGGTAGTGCGTATCGCGCCAGTGATCCGGCCCCTCCGCATTTCCCGTCCACTCATCGGCAACCCCGACACCCCCCGTAAAGCCTACCTCTCCATCCACCACGAGTATCTTGCGGTGGGTTCGATTATTCAGCTTCCGCCAGTTGCGCCAGGTGGGCGGGTGATATCTTTCGACTTCGACGCCGGCATCGCGCATTTGCCGGATATGCGACTCTTCCATTTTCTGGCTGCCTACCCAATCGAGGAGAACGTGAATCTCGATTCCTTGCCGGGCTTTTGTCGACAGAGTATCCACGAACTCCCTGCCGATATTTCCTGACCAGTAGATGTAAGTCTCGAAGGTGATGGTTTTTTTCGCCGCCCGAATCGACTTTAACATGGCCGGATAAATCTCGTTTCCGTTCAGCAAGGTATCGACCCGATTTCCCGCGACCAGTGTCGGACCGAGGAGAACACCCATGGTGCGTAAAAACTGAGGATCGGATATGGCATAGTGATGGGCGATGCGCTGGGTGATTTCTTTTTCGCCTCGGCCAAAAATTATGATCGCCAGCCCGAATATTACGGCTGTCGCCACCGACCCGATAACGATGCTCCAAAGCTCGATGCTCATTTGACTGAACCCAATTTCGGCTCCATATTGATTCCTTTTTTTGTTATGCGGAATGCTTTCGATCCCGCCGGCTGCGGAAGACGGAGAAGGCCAAGCGGAAATATAGCGGATTGCGGCGAAGTTGGCTAGAAAACGATACGTTGCATACGGCGCGCTCTCAGGCGGCTGGCGCTGTCACGACAATTGGGTGCCTCTCGGGCGTGGGCAACGGGCATCGGCTGCAAGGGGATGGAAAAGTGTATCCTTTTCGGATATAGTCTTGACCCGGATGTTTCATAAATTCGTGTGATGATTGCGCATCAATTTATGAAACATCCGGGTTAGGAGGTAAACCGGCATGGAAGTCCTCAAGCGAAAGGACTTTGCGCGGTGGCAGGCAGGCGAGAAACTGCCCGATGCCGCTTTGTGCAAGGCGGTCAAGGAAATGGAAAGCGGCCTGATTGACGCGGACTTGGGTGGCTCCCTTTACAAGAAGCGGGTGGCGCGCACCGGCAGCGGCAAGAGTGGCGGCTACCGCACGCTGCTGTCGGCCCGGATCGGCGGCCGCTACGTGTTTCTGCATGGGTTCCCGAAAAGCGATAAGGCGAACATCACGCAAGACGAAAAGAAGGCGTTTCAGTTCGCTGGCAAGGTGTTCTTGGACCTTTCGACTGACAACTTGAGGAAGGTGGTGCAGACCGGTGTTTTGATGGAGGT
>JAKDLC010000412.1 GCA_030453055.1 Nitrosospira sp. | reverse complement strand
TACAAAACAAAATCCTGCGCAATCATCACGCGAATTTATGAAACATCCGGGCTAGCAGTCTAACGGGTATCGAGGAACCCTGAATTATGCCGATAGACATCAATGAGATATTTGCCGAGACTCGTGGCAAGAATTTCGAGCTTTTCGAAGACCACGTGAATCCGGTCTTCGTCAAGGTATTGCGTACACTCGGATTCAACCGCTCCTGGGTGCGTGGTGAGGGCGCCTATCTCTGGGACGAAGCGGGTACGCGCTATCTGGATTTTCTTACCAACTGGGGGGTCTTCAATTTTGGCCGTCGTCATCCGACCATTCGCGGGGCGTTGCAGCAAGTGCTGGACTCCGATTTCCCCGGATGGGTTGGTTTCGACGCCCCGCCGCTTGCCGCCGCGCTGGCTCGTGAACTCGTGAAGCGCATGCCGCCAGGGCTGGACACGGTTTACTTCAGCAACTCGGGAACCGAAGCCATCGAAGCGGCAATCAAGTTTGCGCGCGCCTATACGGGGCGGCCTTGCACCACTCATCTTGCGAAAGCATTCCACGGCCTGACTATGGGCGCCCTGTCATTGAACGGGGAAGCAAGTTTTCGCAGGGGCTTCGAGCCGATGCTCCCGGGAAGTTCCGAAGTGAAGCTTGGTGATCTTTCCGGTCTTGAGGCACGCCTTGCTCTAGGCGACGTAGCTGCCCTCGTTGTTGAGCCAATTCAAGGCAAGGGTGTCAATATCGCCAGTAATGAATATCTCCTGGGAGCGCAGAACCTGTGCCGGAAATACGGCACATTGATGATCTGCGATGAAATCCAATCGGGCATGGGTCGATCAGGACGCTTCCTGGCCAGCCAGTGGGTCGAGAACCTGCAGCCCGATATCATTTGTCTCTCCAAAGCACTTTCCGGCGGTTACATTCCGGTAGGCGCGACGATTACGCGCCGGGCGGTCTACGACAGCGTCTACGACACTATGCACCGTGCGATCGTTCACGCCTCCACTTTCGGCATGGGTAATATGGCGATGGCGGCGGGGCTGGCCTCGCTCACCGTTCTTGACGATGAAAATCTAGCCGAGCGCGCCAATGAGCTCGGTGCGCGCTTTCGCAGCGGCATTGAAGCAATGGTGCCGCGCTTCGAATTCCTGAAGGGCGTGCGTCAGCGGGGATTGATGATCGCCATCGAGTTTGGTCAACCAGAATCGGTGTCGCTAAGAGCAGCCTGGACCATGGTCAACAAGATGGACGAAAATCTCTTCGCCCAAGCGATTGTGCTTCCGCTTCTGGATGATCATCACATTCTCACCCAGGTAGCCGGTCATGCCATGCCTGTCATCAAAATCCTGCCGCCCCTGAATATCAGTGAAACCGATGTGGATTGGTTCCTGGGAGCACTTGAGGATGTAATGATGAAGTTGCACAGGTTTCCCGGGCCGGCGTGGGAAGTGTTGAAGAAACTCGGCAGCCATGCACTCACCGCGAAGCGGCGCGAGGGTCGTGTCGTTACCACCCAGGTTTAATTTTATAGTAGCGTTACTGACGCCGGTGGGTCGCGGTGGCCATGGATTTATCGTAAATCCGGTAGCTTGACATGGCAGGATAAACCCCATAGAATTCGCAGTCTTTTTAGCCGCCCCTGGAGTGTAAGTCTCGCCATGGGGTAAAAGTCCGCAAGTCCTTGAGGCGGAAGCCCTTGAGGCGAAAGTGCTCGGTTCGGCGAAATCCCAAAACTAATATGGGCAGCGGGGCGGCTATATTGCCGTCCCGGTTTTTTTAGGAAATGGAATGCCTACAATAAGTCAGTTGGTGCGTAAACCTCGTGCGGCGAGACGAGTGAAGAGCAAGGTTCCCGCGCTGGGAAATAGTCCCCAAAAGCGGGGGGTTTGCACCCGAGTCTATACCACCACGCCAAAAAAACCGAACTCGGCTTTGCGGAAGGTGGCGCGAGTTCGCCTGACCAACGGGTTTGAAGTATCGAGCTACATAGGCGGAGAAGGGCATAATTTGCAGGAACACTCCGTAGTGTTGATTCGTGGCGGTCGTGTCAAGGATTTACCGGGGGTTCGCTATCACACGGTACGCGGTAGCCTGGATACCGCCCGAGTAAAAGATCGCAAGCAGAGCCGCGCCAAGTACCGC
>JAKDLC010000060.1 GCA_030453055.1 Nitrosospira sp. | reverse complement strand
TCGCACCGAGCCATGCCTGGGAAAGCGCATTCAGGCCGGCGCGCCGATTGGGCAGGCCGGTGAGCAGATCAGTCAGCGCAACGTGCTCCAGTCTGCGATTGCTGATCGCCAACTCCGCCGCGAACTGCTTGAGTTGGGCGCGGTCCAGTTCCCACGCCTCCAGAAGTTTAACGTAGTGCAATGCAGCGCGCATTCTGGCGCTCAAGATATGAATATTCACCGGCTTGGTCACGTAATCGTCCACGCCGGCCTCAAAAGCCTCGATAATCTCTTTCTCCTCGTCGACACCTGCCAGCATGACGAGGTACACGGACTGACCCCATTCCGTGGCGCGCAGGGCGCGACAGAAGTCCATTCCATCCATGACCGGCATACGCCAATCCGTTACGACGATCTGCGGCATCACCTCCAGGGCCTTGGTCAATGCCTCTCGCCCGTTGACGGCCGAATAGACCGGTCGACCGAGTATGCCGCCAAGCATGCCTTCCATCATGATACGGTTGGCAGCGTCGTCTTCCACAAGAAGTACACGCAATCGAACCGAGTCGACTTCTTCGCCGGACTTGGGAGCGGACGCGATCGCCATCTTGGCGAATGGAGGAAGGGTAGAGGTCGGCACCTTGAGCAGTTCTCCCCATAGGCGCCACTGCATAAAAATCCGGTCAACCACGGCGCCGGTGTTATCCACGTCCAGGCCGATCCTGCCTCCCAGCAGCATGAGTTCGGGAATCTTGCTATAGCGTTCCGTCTCCGGCGTCAGTCCGAGATCCGCCAATTGTTTGGCATGATAGAAAAGATGAGCCAGCTGATGGGCCCGCGAGCCTTCAGAAAAGCCCGAAGCCTCGGGTGCCTCATGGTGACCGACCGGTTCCATGAACGCCGTGGGAAAGCCGCAGTCAGTCAAGATGGTGATGGTGAGTTCGTTATGATCGACGTGCAGGCGTTGGCGCTCCAGTTCCAGCAACGTGCGGCCTGCGTCCTGTTGCGCCAATAGTTCAGCGTATTCGACGGGATAAACCGTCGCCAACGCCAGGCAGCCGATACGGGCCAGCAAACCACAGGCAAACAGCTCATCGGGCGACCCGCCCCGAAAATGACCAGCCAGCTCCTGGCTTGCCACGGCCATCAGCAGCGAATGGGACCAGAATTGTGGGTAATCGAATGTCCGGCACGGGCCGTTCGGATACTGGTCGACCAAGGAGAAGCCCAAGGCCAGCATACGAACGGCCGCAAGGCCCAGGCGCATGAGAGCGTCCGGGATGGCGGCGACCGGCCGACCGGTAGAAGCGACCGGCCGTCCGGCATGCGCCGCCAGATTGGCCAACCGGATCAGGCGAGCGGATAGTGCGGGATCGGTCTGCACCACCTTGGCGATTTCAGCCATCGTCGCGTCGTCGCGACGACAGATTTCCATGATGGCGAGCGCTACCCCTTTCGGGCTGGGAAGTTGTGCGTTGATTTTGAGTTGTTCAATTTTGTGCATTTTTTTGATCACGCTCTATCGGGGGCGCGCCGAGACGCTAAAACCAGTGCTTCCAGGGAACGTTGACCGGCGGGCAATGCGGGTACGTATAGTAACGGCTGGGAACGGGCTTTCTGATGCTACCGATTTGTAAGCTTCTAAGTATAAACCGTTTATAATTCGTAATTCACTGATCTATTAAATGAGCGGTCAACTACTGGATTTAGGTTCAATTATTCAGGCCACACGCTGGGCGTCTTCACGTGCTCCGGACGAAATCCTATTCCGATTAATCGGGCAGGGATCGACCGAAGGAGGGGGAAGCGCGCCAGGAGCCGGAGGAACAATGGTGGGGAAAGCGAGCCGTCACCATGTAGTACGCGACTGATGACCCGATTCTGGAGGAATATCTGCAATCGTTGCGTCATGCGTGTCGGCCATGCACGCCGCTGCTGAACCCGGTGCAGATCTCCGGTGGTCACCCGATCCTCACGTAACGACGCCGCCAGCAAATTCGATGCGGCGATTGCATCCTGAATCGCGAGATTGATACCAACGCCTCCAAGCGGAGACATCGCATGCGCGGCATCGCCGATGCAGAGAAGGCCCGGGCGATACCATCGACGCAACCGGTCGACCTGCACGGTAAGGAGCTTGATTGCCTCCCAGTCTCCCAGCTCGGCGACACGATCCGCTATAAACGGCGCCAGTTGCGGCAGGCTATCGCGAAACGCGGCTAACCCGCGCTCCTGTATCTGTCTCTGCGAACCTTTCGGGATGACGAAACCGCATTGCCAGTATGTGCCCCGGTTCGCCATGACGAAGACCCTGCCCCTGTCGAAACGTCCAACGGAGTCTTCGGGGTCATCCGGGCGCCGCGAGAGGCGAAACCACAATACATCCATGGGCGCGCCGAACTCCTCTACCGGCAGACCCGACCGCGCCCGCACGACCGAGTGCCGGCCGTCCGCCCCTACAACCAGACTTGCGCGCACGGCCAGCGAGCCGTCCGGCGTCGCCACCCGCAGCCCGACGACATGACCCGCATCTTCGATGAGGCCGGTCACTTCGGCGTTCATGCGCAACCTGAATGTTGGATAACAGGCCGCCCGCCCGGCGAGAAAGTTCAGGAAATCCCACTGCGGCATTAAGGCGATAAAACGGCATCGGGTTTTCAGATAAGTGAAATCCGCCGTCGTCAGCGCAAAGTCGCCAACCTGCGCATTGATTCGCGGCACTTTTTGATGCGGCAATTTCAGTAGCGCGTCGAGAAATCCCAGTTCATGCATGACTTCAAGCGTCGAAGGATGGATCGTGTCGCCACGGAAGTCTCGCAGAAAGTCCGCATGTTTTTCCAGAACCAATACCTCACACCCCGCGCGGGCCAGCAGCAATCCCAGCATCATCCCCGCCGGGCCGCCTCCGGCGATGCAACACCGTACTGTCACTGTATCCATCTCTATCCTGATGAGTAAGAAAAAAACGAGAGACATGGAAAGACTACGCCGCAAAACGGAATTTCACAACCTGCCGTATCGCATTGAATTCAGGCCCGCATGCAACTTTCAAGGGCCGCGGCTTTCTATATAATTCCGGTAAACTTACTTTAACCAAGCGTTTATAAGCCTTGATAACCCGAATGTCCGGTAGCCGTCTTGCCTGGGGTCACATCACCGCTCTCGCGATTTGGGTTGCTCTCTCCGGCGCGATTTACCTGTACTTCGACGCCCGGGAAAAACCGACGATTGCGGTTGCCAGCGCGGATCTGGCTGGCGGGGAAGTCACCATCCCGAGATCGCGTGATGGGCACTACTATGTGCGGGGCGCAATCAATGGCCACCCGGTCGATTTTATGGTGGATACCGGAGCCAGTATGGTTTCCATCGGTCGTGACATCGCGCAAAGCGTCGGCTTGCCGAGGGGGATACCTGCCGGTTTTTCGACCGCAAATGGTACGATCATGGGTGAGATCGTATCAGGGCAGGTGATCGAGGCCGGCGGCATCGTGGTGAAAGGTCTCAACGTGGGTGTTGGTGTCGGGGGAGATATGGCGCTGCTCGGACAAAACTTCTTGCGCAGGGTGGATGTGCTCCAATCGGACGACAAACTGGTGCTGCGAATCAGGAACAAATAGTTGCGATGTTATGCCTCAGTTCGATGCCTGTGGGTACTCTGTTCCCTGTCAACGATATTTTTGATTTTTTTCTTTATGCAGGCACATTGCCCTACACCTACTTCCCCTTTACCCTGTCATTCCCGCGAAAGCGGGAATCCATGGGTTTTCGGTTGCCCGAATTCACCCACTGCAGGATGACGGCCTGTTCCAGTCACGTCTGGATTCCCGCTTTCGCGGGAATGACAGTTTTTTGTAGACGGGTGCAGCGAAGCGCAACCCATCAAAACGAACGTGGTACCATACAAAGATGCGTACAGCGGCATATTTCAGAATGGAATCATGAAATCAGTTTATTATGCGTGCCTTCTCATCCTTATCTTTACCGCATCGGCTGAAACACACGCAGTCACTGACGCGAAAAAACAGGGTGACGAAAGCAAGGCGTGTCCGGACTGCCCCGAATTGATATCCATTCCGGGCAAAAAATTTGCCATCGGTAAATTCGCTGTCACTTTTGATGAATGGGACGCCTGCGTGGCGGGAGGCGGCTGTGGCGGATACCAGCCTTCGGATAATGGCTGGGGGCGCGGCAACAGGCCGGTGATCAATGTGAGCTGGAACGATGCGCAAGCTTATATTCAATGGCTGTCGCGCAAAACCGGCAAAACCTACCGTCTGCCGAGTGAAGAGGAATGGAAAATCGCCACGCGCGCCGGCACCGCCACCACGTATTACTGGGGCAATGATGCCGGGCAGAATAATGCCAACTGCGATGGCTGCGGAAGCAATTGGGACAACCGGAAAACCGCGCCGGTAGGCAGCTTCAAGCCCAATGCCTTCGGCCTGTACGATATGATGGGGAACGTCTGGCAATGGACGGACGATTGTTGGAAAGGCAATTGCACAAAACGCTTGTTCTGCGGCGGCTCGTGGAATCACCGACCGCAGGATATGAGCACCACCGCGTGCAACTGGTTTGACACGGCGAAACGTATGCGTTATCTGGGATTTCGTCTCGCCACGACCCTTCCCTGAAATAGCGCGGCCAAACGCCAAATGTCAGCGCCCCTGCAGTTCACCCCGGACCCATTCCGCGTTTCGCGCCGCCTCCAGAAACCGTGCACGCCATCCGATCCGATCGCCGGATTCAGCTTAATCCGTCCGCCTGATGCTCGCTCCCAGCAACGACAACTTTTCCTCGATGCGTTCATAGCCGCGATCGAGGTGGTAGATGCGGTCAATGACGGTTTCACCCTTGGCGATCAGCCCCGCCAGCACCAGGCTGGCTGAGGCGCGCAGGTCGGTGGCCATGACGTTGGCGCCGTCCAGACTGGCCACCCCACACACAACGGCGGCGTTGCCTTCCACTTTGATGTCGGCATTCATGCGCTTCAATTCCTGCACGTGCATGAAGCGGTTTTCAAATATGGTTTCGGTGATGACGGCTGTCCCCGCCGCAATGCTGTTCAATACCATGAACTGCGCCTGCATGTCGGTGGGAAAGGCCGGATAGGGTGCGGTCCTAAAGTTCACGGATTTCAAGGGGTTGTTCATTTTCAGATGTATCCAGTCTTCACCTGATTCGATTGCAGCTCCCGCCTCCATCAGCTTGTCGAGTACCGCGTCGAGCGTGTCGGAGCGGGTTTCCCTGAGATGGATTTCGCCGCCGCTGGCGGCGGCCGCTACCAGAAATGTGCCGGTTTCGATACGGTCAGCCATGACGCGATAGTTGGCGCCATGCAATCTCTCGACGCCCTCGATCGTGATGATATCGGTGCCGACACCGTTAATTTTCGCACCCATCGCAATCAGGCAGTTAGCCAGATCCGATACTTCCGGCTCACGGGCGGCATTTTCGAGTACTGTCATTCCCTCAGCCAGGGTCGCCGCCATCATCAGGTTTTCCGTACCGGTGACGGTGACGATATCCATGACAATGCGCGCGCCGCTGAGACGCTTTGCTTTCGCATGAATATAGCCGTGCTCGATATCAATCTCCGCCCCCATCGCCTGGAGGCCCTTGATATGCTGATCAACCGGGCGCAGGCCGATGGCGCAGCCGCCCGGTAGCGAGACGCTTGCCGCGCCTGCGCGCGCCAGCATCGGCCCCAGCACCAGGATGGCGGCGCGCATGGTTTTAACCATCTCGTAAGGTGCGACAAGATGGGAGAGTTGCGCCGCGGTCAGTTCCGTCTCATTGCCTTTCGACGCAACGCCTATACCCATTTGCCCAAGAAGGCTCAGCATGGTGGTTACATCGTTGAGATGCGGAACGTTTTCGATAACCAGCGTTTCATTGGTGAGCAAAGAAGCGCATAGAATAGGCAGGGCGGCATTTTTCGCGCCGGAAATACGGACTTCGCCGGAAAGAGGCGCGCCGCCCTGGATGATCAGTTTTTGCATGGCTTATAGCCCGGATAAATGGCGCTGTAACGCGTACCGGTCATGGTCTTACGGGTTGAAATGTGCCGCCGTTCCCTTCATCATATCGCAAAGAACGCGCTTATAGCCCGGATAAATTCAAATTTGCGCACAGTTGCTTCCACATTCAAACACAAAGGAGATCAAATGAAAAAGCAAACGATTCAAACCGGCGACGCGCCCCGGGCCATAGGCACCTATTCCCAGGCGATACGCGTCGACGGCGGGAATACAGTCTATCTTTCCGGACAGATCGGGCTGGATCCGATTACCATGCAGATGGTGGGAAGTGTCGAGGGGCAAATCCATCAGGTGTTTTTGAACCTGAAGGCGGTAACGGCGGCAAGTGGCGGGACTTTGAGCGATATTGTCAAATTGAATGTTTATCTGACCGATCTTACCAACTTCGACAAGGTGAACGAAATCATGTCCGGCTATTTCAGCGCACCGTATCCGGCACGCGCGGCGGTAGGCGTAGCGGCGCTTCCGCGTGGCGCATTGGTGGAAATGGACGCGGTGATGGTATTACCCTAAGTGGTATAGTCCGGCAGCTGCCGCTCGTTCTTCAGCTCATTTTTCACCCGTACTTCAGCTCAGCGTCATGCGCCTCGATAACTTTTTACACCACATGACCTTCACTCTATGGTGAGTCCGCTACAGGCCGGATTCAGGGTTACAGGAGTAAAGGGTAATGCCGGCGGCAACTCCGCGCCCGGCGCTGGCGCTTGTTTTGCGAGCAAGCTCGTGCAAGAGAAACTCGTCAGGCTTGGTATCGTCGATGAATTCGACCTGGCGCTGCATTTGCCGTTGCGCTACGAGGACGAAACCCATCTCTATCCCATCAATGATGCGCCCGAAAACAAGACGGTGCAGGTGGAGGGCGTCATTATCCACAGCGAAATCCTGTACCGTCCCCGGCGACAACTGGTGTGCCAGGTGAAGGATGGCAGCGGCATACTCTTCATGCGCTTTCTCAATTTTTATGGCAGTCAGGTGAAAGCCTATTCCGTCGGTACGCGAGTCCGGCTGCTGGGGGACGTGCGCCCGGGTTTTTTCGGTGCGGAAATGATTCACCCCAAATGCCGCATCGTGCGCGAATGCGAACCATTGGCCGACGCGCTGACGCCGGTGTACCCGGCCACCGCGGGGCTCTCCTCGGAAACGATACGCAAACTGATCCGGCAGACACTGGATAGCAGCGACCGAGGCTATCTCTCGGAAATTTTGCCGGATACGATTTTAAGGCGTTATCGACTGAAAAATTTCAGGGACAGCATATTCTTTTTGCATCAACCGTTGCCGGATGCATCCGCCATTCTGTTGCAGGAACGAACCCATCCGGCCTGGCGGCGGATCAAATTCGATGAATTACTGGCGCAGCAACTATCCATGCGCTTGCATTATCGCCGGCGCCGCGATCGCAGCGCGCCCGCTCTGACCCATGAAAACAAGCTGACCAATACGCTGCTGGAATCGCTTCCCTTCAGGCTCACCAGTGGCCAAAAGCAAGCATTTGGCGAAATCAGCCGCGATCTCGCCGCAGCCCATCCAATGCAACGGTTGTTGCAAGGTGATGTGGGCAGCGGCAAGACCGTCGTGGCGACATTGGCTGTGTTACAGGCAATCGAAAATAACTACCAGGCTGCATTGATGACTCCGACCGAGATACTCGCCGAGCAGCATTATCGGAAGCTCTCCGGCTGGCTTGAACCGCTGTTTGCCTCCTTGGGTGTCACGATTGCCTGGTTATCCGGCAGTCAGAAAAAAAAACAGCGCGAAACAATGCTGGCCAGTATCGCCGACGGTAGCGCCATGCTTGCCATTGGGACTCACGCATTATTCCAGGAACAGGTGGAATTCAACAGGCTGGGGCTTGCCATTATCGACGAGCAGCATCGCTTCGGCGTGCATCAACGCCTGGCGCTGAGAATGAAAGGCGCCAAAGCGGACGGCTCGACGGCGCCGCACCAGTTGATGATGAGCGCAACGCCCATTCCGCGCACGTTGTCAATGAGCTACTATGCCGACCTCGATGTATCGGTAATAGCTGGGCTGCCGCCCGGCAGAACCCGGGTGCTGACCAAACTGGTCGCGGACACCCGCCGCGATGAAGTGACCGCACGTATCCGGGAAGCTTGTCATGGCGGAAAACAGGCCTACTGGGTGTGCCCGCTGATTGAGGAATCCGAGGCTTTGCAACTCAAAACCGCTCTGGAGACCCATGAAACGTTAAACCGGACTTTTCCGGATTTGAAAATCGGCCTGGTGCACGGGCGGCTCCCACCGCAGGAAAAATCGACGGTGATGGAATCATTCCAGCAAGGCGAAATCCAATTACTGGTTGCGACCACTGTCATCGAAGTAGGCGTGGATGTACCCAACGCCTCGCTGATGGTGATCGAGCACGCCGAGCGCATGGGACTGTCACAGTTGCATCAGTTGCGCGGCCGCGTGGGGCGAGGCGCGGGAGCCAGTACATGTATACTGCTGTATCAGAAACCCCTGTCCGCAACCGCCCGGGAGAGGCTTAAAATCATCTTCGAACATACCGACGGTTTTGAAATTGCGCGCGAGGATTTGCGGCTCCGTGGCCCGGGCGAATTTCTGGGTGCGCGCCAGAGCGGTGTACCCCTGCTGCGCTTCGCCGATCTGGAACAAGATGAGGATTTACTGGAAGCCGCCCGTATTGTCGCCGAGGAATTACTCCGCGACCATCCCGAGGCCGCGACAAGTCATCTTCAACGCTGGCTGGGGAGGGAAAGCGAATACCTGCGGGTATAGCCGCCTGTCGGATGATCCTCCAAGCCAGAAATCTGACCCTGCAATATCCCGACAAGATATTGTGCCGCAACTTGAACCTGACTGTTAATCCAGGTGAATGCTGGGCCGTACTCGGCCAGAACGGTTGCGGCAAGACGACCTTGATACACGCGCTGGGCGGCCTGCATCACGTCAATGGCGGAAGTGAGTCTTCGGTGACGGTGGCGGGCAAAGCGCCACCAATCTGGCCGCGGCGCGAGCTTGCTCGCCATCTCGGTATCATGTTGCAGGAAGAACCCGGCGAGTTCTGGGGCAGTGTGTACGAATATGTGTCACTCGGACGCTATCCCCATGTGAAAAGCCTGTTTGGCAGGGAATCCGTTGATCACGATATTGCACTCCAGGCCATTGAGCGCATGGAGTTGACTCGCCTCGCTCACCGTCCACTCGTCACGCTTTCGGGTGGCGAGCGCCAGCGCGCGCGCATCGCTTTGTTGCTGACCCAGTCGCCGCAATGTTATTTGCTGGATGAGCCGTTGCGACACCTCGACCTGCGCCATCAACTTCTCGCCATGACGCTGTTTAATGAGTTGGCCGGACAAGGTGGCGCGCTCATCATGGTGTTGCACGATGTGGGCTGGGCAAGCCGTTTTTGCGATCATGTTCT
>JAKDLC010000411.1 GCA_030453055.1 Nitrosospira sp. | reverse complement strand
GGTGATCGCGCGCAACGTGGATATTGGCCAGACTGTGGCGGCGAGCTTCCAGACGCCTACCCTGTTTCAGATCGCCAGGGATTTGCGCCAGATGCAGATCGATACCAGCGTCGCGGAGGCGGATATCGGCCAGCTGCATCTGGGCCAGACAGTCCACTTCACGGTGGACGCTTACCCGGAGCGCGAATTCACCGGAACGGTGAAACAGGTGCGTCTGAATCCCACCATCCAGCAAAATGTGGTGTCATACAATGTCGTGGTGGCGGTAACCAACGACGATGGGATATTGCTGCCCGGCATGACCGCCAATGTACGCTTCACCGTCAACAAAAAACTTGACGTGCTGCGGGTTCCCAACGCGGCTCTGCGCTTCAAGCCGCCCGAGGCCGAATCGGATTCCGTAACGACGGCTGCCGCGCAGCCGGGCGAGCGCGTGGTCTATCAGCTGAAAGAAGGCAAACCCATACCCGTCAGCGTCAAAACCGGCATTGCCGATAACAACTTTACCGAAATCGTGGAAGGGGAAATCAGGCAAGGCGATAAAGTGATCATTCGCGAAATCGCCGACAAGGAAAAGTCCGGCAGTAAATTCAGGTTCAGAATGTTTTGATGACGTCGCGACAAAGCCATATTTCCGGCGAACCGCTGATCAAGGTTGAGAATCTTTGCAAGACTTACCATCTGGATAACGGCGCTACCGGGAATGGGGGCGGCGCAATCAATAGCCAGGTGCTGTTCGATGTGAACCTTGCCATCGGCCGCGGGGAATTCGTTGCCATCATGGGGCACTCCGGTTCCGGTAAATCCACTCTGATGAATATACTTGGCTGTCTGGATACGCCTACCAGTGGACACTATTGGCTCGCCGGACGCGATATCGCATCGCTTTCCGACGATGAACTCGCGCGTGTGCGCAACCGCAATATCGGTTTCGTATTCCAGGGCTTCAACCTGCTGAAACGCATGACCGCCCTGGACAACGTAGCGGCTCCGCTGCTCTATGCCGGCGTGACCCGCTCGGATAGCCGCAAGCGTGCGCTGGAACTACTGCGTCAGACCGGCTTGGGAAACTTTGCCGCATATCAGCCCAACCAGCTTTCGGGCGGACAGCAGCAGCGCGTCGCCATCAGTCGCGCGCTTGTCAACAACCCGTCACTGATACTTGCGGACGAGCCTACCGGCAATCTCGACACCCAAACCAGCCGTGAAATCATGGCGGTTTTCGAGCAGCTCAATCGCGAGCAAGGCATTACTATCGTACTCGTCACCCACGAAGATGATATCGCCGCCCGCGCCCGGCGGCTGGTTCGCTTGCAGGATGGGCGAGTGGTACATGATGCTGGAGTGTCTGTATGAGCCTTTTTACGATCATCGGCGAAGCGCTGCGTGCATTGCGGCTCAATCGTCTGCGTACCGCGTTGACCATGCTCGGCATGATCATTGGCGTGGCTGCCGTGGTACTGATGCTTGCCGTTGGTCAAGGCGCGCAGACCACCGTGAACCAGGCTATCGCCTCCATGGGCAGCAATCTGCTGATCGTCGTGCCCGGCGCTACCTCCGCCGGCGCTTTACGTTCCGCTGCCGGGGGCGTGCAAACCCTGACAATGGCCGATGCGCAGGCCGTCGCCCATCTGCCCTCGATCAAGGCTGCAGCGCCCCTCATAACCGGAACGGCGCAACTGAATTACGGCCCTAACAATTGGAGTACAGTGGTTACCGGAGTCACGCCGGATTATTTCAAATTGCGTGACTGGACGACGGAAAGCGGCGCGATATTTTCGGAGGTCGATTTGCGTTCCGCCACGCGCGTAGTACTTCTGGGACAAATAACGGCAAAAAAATTGTTCGGCGAGGAAGACCCGACCGGGAAAACCCTGCGCATCAAGAACAGCCCTTTCGTGGTTGTGGGAGTACTCGCCGCCAAGGGGCAGAGTCTGGATGGACGCGACCAGGACGACGCTGTATTTATCCCCATCACCACCGGACAGCGCCAGGTTCTTGGGAACCAGTTCCCCGGAACCATACGTTTCCTGATGGTGCAAGGCCGGTCGGCGGAAGTGATGGATGAAGCCGAAACCGAGATAAATCAGTTGTTACGTCAGCGCCATCGCATGGCTGAAGGTATGGAAAATGATT
>JAKDLC010000410.1 GCA_030453055.1 Nitrosospira sp. | reverse complement strand
CACCTATATTTCGCTGGCCGGCCGCCATCTGGTTCTGATGCCCAATAACCCGCGCGGCGGAGGTGTCTCACGCCGCATCGAGGGTGAAGATCGGGCGGAACTGCGCGATGTGATGTCACAGCTGAGCGTCCCTTCAGGCATGAGCATTATCGCCCGCACCGCCGGAATAGGCCGTAGCGAGGAAGAGTTGCAATGGGATCTCAATTATCTGCTGCAACTGTGGCGCGCCATTGAAGACGCCTCCAAAAGTCAAGCCGGGGCTTTCCTGATTTACCAGGAAAGCAGCTTGGTAATACGCGCCATCCGTGATTATTTTCATCAGGAGATCGGTGAAATCCTGATTGATACGGAAAGCATCTACGAGCAGGCGTGCCAGTTTATGAGTCATGTCATGCCGGCCAATGTCGGCCGTGTCAAATTCTATCGTGACGATGTTCCGTTATTTTCGCGTTTTCAGATCGAGCACCAGATTGAAACTGCGTATTCACGTCAAGTAACGTTGCCTTCGGGCGGCGCCATCGTTATTGATCATACCGAAGCATTGGTGTCGGTTGACGTAAACTCGGCGCGCGCCACGCGTGGTTCCGATATCGAACAAACCGCGCTCAATACCAATATGGAAGCAGCCGACGAAATCGCTCGACAATTGCGTCTGCGCGATTTGGGCGGCCTCGTGGTGATTGACTTTATCGACATGGAAATCACTCGCAATCAGCGCGACGTGGAGAATCGTCTGCACGACGCATTGCGTTACGACCGCGCGCGTGTGCAGATGGGCAAGATTTCCCGTTTCGGCTTGCTGGAATTGTCGCGCCAGCGCTTGCGCCCTTCGCTGGGAGAAAGCAGTTACATTTCCTGCCCCCGTTGCCATGGCACCGGTCACATTCGCGGCACGGATTCTTCTGCGTTGCATATCCTCAGGATCATCGAGGAAGAAGCCATGAAAGAGAACACTGCCGTGCTTCATGCCCAGGTCCCGGTTGATGTCGCCACCTATCTGCTAAACGAAAAACGTGCGGAAATTCATGCCATCGAAGCGCGATTGAAAGTAAATGTCGTCTTGATTCCAAACGTTTATCTGGAGACGCCGAACTACAATATCTCACGCTTGCGCCATGATGACGTGAAGCTTGGTGAAGTTCAAACCAGCTATCAGCTGGTAGAAAAACCGGCACAGGAAATTGCCCTGCCTTCAGCTGCGCAGGAAACCAAACCAGCACGGCAGCAAGCGGCGGTGCGTGGCGTCACGCCGTCGCAGCCGGCTCCGATACGTGCGCAAAAGCCTCAACACGAGACAGAACAGATCTCGTTTCTGGATAAGATATTTGGCTGGTTCAGGCAGATGAGCGGTGAAGAAAGGAAAGCGCCTCCGGAACGGGTCTCAACCGCTTCACAGCGGCCGGAGCGCGCACATGGACGGCGCGATCGCGGCCGCGAAGGGCGTGACCGCCACTCCAGTGAAAAAACATCATCGGGTGGTCAACACGGACGTGAAGAACGTAGTGAGCGTAACAGCGAAGTCAGCGTCGTACTGAGTCAGCCAAGTCAATCGGGTCAGGCCCGGGAAGCTGCGCGTCAGCGTCCCGATCGCGGCGAATCAAAATTCCAGGCCGAAAGATCCGCTCAAAAAAAGCAGCCGCGCCCACCGCGTGAAGAGAAAATTCGGGCCGACGCCAAGTTATCGGCTGGCGAAAAACAGCCGGCGACTGAAGACTTCTCACAGCAAGGCGAAGATGGCGGACGCCGGCGACGTCGTGGCGGAAGACAGCGCGAGCGGGGCGAACGCCCGGATCGCGCTCCGCGTGAAGGTAAACAGGTGCGAGATTTTCACGCTCAGCAACCTACCGACCCCGCCACGCATGGAGAAAATCTCATATCGGAAGCCGCTGCTCCCACGCCGATACAGGAAGCACCCGTTCTCATTCTTACTTCCGCCTCCGTGCAGACGGTGGAGATACTCCCGAAATCGGAGACCGCTCCCCATCCTGCACCCAGGCATAGGGAAGAAGCCGCATCAGGAGTGGCGGTACCGGCGGAACCGGCGGTGGAACCAGAGGAAACACGCAAGTTACCGGTGTTGGTTGGTCCGGCGGCCGAGTCAGAGAGGCAGCGACCCGTTCAGCAGGACTTTGTGGAGGC
>JAKDLC010000409.1 GCA_030453055.1 Nitrosospira sp. | reverse complement strand
CCTCGGCCAGTCGTTCCATAATGCCGGTGATAGTCGCCCTATGGGGATCGTAGCTGTCGCCAGCCTCCAGTGGTTTGATTCTGCGCCATTCGGTCTCCGCCAATTCTCGATACCGCCGCAGCCCTTCCTTGCCGAGAGCGGCTCGATAGGTAGCAGCATCGAAACTGCACAGACCAAACGGTAGCGTGGTCTGATACCGAAAAAGGCGCTCGGCCAGGTCCATGGGTTCCGGCTGCGCCATGTCGCAGGCCTTCAGGTGTAATTCACCCAGGCGGTAGACAATGTCGCCGATCTCGCCGTCCGAGTCGTCGACTTGCTCCATCGTATGTTCGACTTGCTCGATGGCATATTCGGCCAGTTCCACCAGAATCGCGGCGGTATCGGGTTTCAGCAGTTCCGCCAGTGAATCCACCACCTGGTCGATGTTACCCGCGAAGGTGCTCACCTCATGCCAATCGATATCCTCGTGGATGCGCGTCGCGCTGTCGATTGCTCGGCGAAACGCCTCAGCCAGGTTGTCGCCGCCGCCGGCACGCTCGGCCTTGAGCAACAGGGACTGATAGAGCCGATCATCACGCTGGGCGACATCCAGCAACAACTCGATCAGGATGTCCTGTTGCTGGATAGCCAGATATGCTTTGATGTCACGCCACGGATTGCGCCGCTTTTTCATCACTGTAATCGCGATGAAAACATTTTTCGCATGTCTCTGAGCATTTTATTTAGTATGGCAACGTCGCACCCGGTTTGACCTCCAGAATGACTCTGCGGAAATCCTCCTGTATGCGTTTCAAGGCTGCCTCATTGTCCGCCTCAAATCGTAGTACGATCACCGGCATGGTATTGGATGAGCGGGCCAAGCCGAAACCGTCTTTGTATTCCACCCGCAGCCCATCCGTGGTGATGATGCGTTCAGGATTATCGAAATGCGCGGTTTTCTGCAATTGCGCGATAACCGCGTAGTTCTCGCCTTCCGCCAATCTGATTTGTAACTCCGGCGTGCTGATCGCATCGGGGATGGCATGCAGGACAGCATTACTATCCGCTTGATGACTGAGTAATTCCAGCAGACGTGCGCCTGCATAGAGACCGTCGTCGAATCCATACCAGCGCTCCTTGAAAAAAATGTGTCCGCTCATCTCACCCGCCAGCAGCGCGCCGGTTTCTTTCAACTTACCCTTGATGAACGAGTGCCCGGTTTTCCACATGATGGGCATACCGCCGTGCTGCTCGATCCATGGCGCCAGATTGCGGGTGCATTTCACATCGAAAATGATCTGAGCGCCAGGATTTCTGGATAACACGTCGGCGGCAAACAGCATGAGTTGGCGATCGGGATAAATAATGCCGCCGTTCTTCGTGACCACGCCCACACGATCGCCGTCACCGTCGAAGGCAAGGCCGATTTCCGCATCGGTGGTTTTGAGCGCATCGATCAGGTCATGCAGGTTTTCAGGCACAGACGGATCAGGATGATGATTGGGGAATGTGCCATCCACTTCGCAAAACAGCTCGGTTACCTCGCATCCCAGTCTACGGTAAAGCGTTGGAACATAGGCGCCGGGCACGCCGTTGCCGCAATCCACGATAATTTTCATCGGGCGCGTCAGCTTGACGTCGCCGGTTATGCGCTCCAGATATGTTTCAGCGATGTCATGCTCGCGGTAATCGCCACTGCCGTAGGCAAGGTCATTGTTTTCCAGACGCAAACGCAGCGCCTGGATGGAGTCCGCAGCCAACGTTTCACCGCCCAAAACCATTTTCAAGCCATTATAATCGGGCGGGTTATGGCTGCCGGTGACCATTACGCCGGAATAATTGCACAACGTATGCGCCGCGAAGTAGAGCATGGGGGTAGCAACCATTCCTGCATCTATCACGTCAACACCGCTTTTTTGCACGCCTCTCGCCAGCGCCAGCGCCAGTTCCGGCCCGGACAATCTGCCATCGCGGCCTATCGCTACCGATCCGAGGCCACGTACCCGCGCCTCAGAGCCAATGGCGTGACCGATGGCTTCGACGATTTCATTCGTCAGGGTTTTGCCGACGATACCGCGAATATCGTAGGCTTTAAAAATTTCAGGTGGGAATTTCTGCATGAAAAATGAAAAATTATCCTAAATCCGGTAGTTGGACGGGGTGAA